>JANPEN010000028.1:0-7613 GCA_031422955.1 Acidimicrobiia bacterium | reverse complement strand
GGTCCTAACCCGGCGAAGAGCGGATGTTCCCGCAGCGCATACTGACGCAATGATCAGTTGGATCGCGCGCATGGCAACCCGCAGGAGCCGCCTGGCTATGGGCATCGTGATCGTGGCGGTGCCGCTCCTGGCCATAGGCGGGGGAGGTGTCAAACAACGCCTGTCGGTGGGCGGGTTCGTGGACCCCAGCGCGGAGTCCACCCTCGCCGCCGAACGCCTCGAGGCCATCTTCGGAACGGCCTCACCGAACTACGTGCTGGTGGCGACCGCCGTAGACGGGGACGTCTTGGACTCGGCCAACGCCGCCGCCGGCCGGGGGATGGTGGAGAAATTGGAGGCGATTCCCGGGGTACTCGACGTGGTGTCGCCCTGGACGTTGGGCGATCTACCCGAGGACACCCGTAACCCGTTGCGTTCCCGGCAGGGCAACAAGGCGGTGCTCGCCCTGGGCCTGGCCGGGGACGAGGATGACCAACGCCACTCGGCGGAGGCGTTGGTGGACTCCACCGGGCGCCAGGGCCGCTTCGAGGTGGTCGCCACCGGGCCGGCCGAGGTGAGCCGTCAGGCGGCGGAACAGGCCGAGCGGGACCTGGTCAAGGCCGAGCTGATCGCCGCGCCGCTCACCCTCATTGGTCTGCTGCTGGTCTTTAGGGGTTGGCGCGCCGCGCTCATCCCGCTCTCCGCCGCCATCTTCGCGGTACTGGGCACGTTCTGCGCCTTGAGCATCATCGCCTCGGTGGCCACGGTGTCGATCTTCGCCCTGAACCTCACCACCGCCTTGGGACTCGGTTTGGCCGTGGACTACAGCCTGCTGCTGGTGGCTCGGTTCCGTGAGGAACGCGTCGCCGGCTACGACGTGGACCATGCGGTACGGCGCAGCGTCCAGACCGCCGGACGCACGGTGCTGTTCAGCGCCGCCACCGTCGCCCTGTCGATGCTGGCCCTGCTGGTGTTCCCCGTCGCCTATCTGCGCTCCTTCGCCTACGCCGGGGTGGCGGTGGTGCTGATCGCCGGTGCGGCCGCGGTGATCGTGGTCCCCTTGCTGCTCGCTCGCTTCGGGCACCGTATTGGCACATCCGGCACATCCGGCACATCCGGCACAGCCAGCACCGCCGGCACCGCTGGAGGCGACGTGTTCTGGGCCCGCCAGGCGAATCGGGTCATGCGCCACCCCTGGATCTGGGTGATCGGACTTGGTGCCATACTGATCGGTATCGGCCTGCCCTTCCGCCAGGTTGATCCCGGCCGCATCGATGACCGGGTACTACCAGAAGCTGCCAGTGCCCGCGTCGGGGCCGATTCGTTGCGTCACGACTTCTACTTGGTCGATTTCAACCCGATCAGCGTGGTGGCCCCGTGGATCGGTCCCGATGACGTCACCGCCATCACCGAGTTCGAGGTCCGTATCTTCGAGCTGCCCAACGTGTACCGCGTCGATTCGACGCAGGGTTTCCTCGGCACCGGCCTGAGCGTCGCCCCCACCGACTACAACGAGCGGTTCCGGGCGGGACCCCAGGACGGCACCTGGTTTGACGTGACCACGTGGCGCAACCCCGACACCCACGAGGCCGAGGAGTTGGTGCAACGAATCCGCGAGCTCGACACCAGGGTGCAGGTGACCGGCACCACCGCCGTAGTCACGGACACCGTCGAGGCGGTGCGCAGCCGCATCCCCCTGGCCTTGGCCATCGTGGCCGTTACCACCCTGGTATTGCTCTTTCTCATGACCGGCAGCGTGGTGGTCCCCCTCAAGGCGGTGGTGTTGAACCTGCTGAGCCTCACCGCCACCTTCGGGGCGTTGGTGTGGGTATTCCAGGAGGGCCACCTGGCCGGCTGGTTGGGGGTGACCGCCACGGGCCGCATCGACGTGTTCACCCCCATCCTGATGTTCTGTGTCGCCTTCGGGCTCTCCATGGACTACGAGGTGTTCCTGTTGGCCCGGATCAAAGAGGCCTATGACCTGACCGGAGACAACGTCGCCTCGGTGGCGGAAGGCATCGGCCGCACCGGTCGGGTGGTCACCGCGGCGGCGACGCTGCTGGCGGTGGTGTTCGGTGCCATCGCCACCTCCAACGTGACCATCGTGCGCATGTTCGGGCTGGGCCTGGCCTTGGCCGTGCTGATGGACGCCTTTGTCATCCGAGCCACGCTGGTGCCCGCCGTCATGCGTCTGGCCGGGCAGGCGAACTGGTGGGCGCCGCGTCCACTGCGTCGTTGGCACCTGCGCTGGGGGATATGGGAGAGCGACCCCATCGAGATCGATCCCACGGACCGACGCGCCAGCACCACGCACGACCTCCACGAAGGGAACCTGTCATGAGTACCCGGTCCGACATTGCTTTGCGTCTCGGCGCCGCACCGTTGTTCGCCCGGTGCAACAAAGGAGATCTGCGCATTGTGGCCCGCCATGCGGAACGGGTCGCGCTCCCCGAGGGCTCGGTCGTGGTCTGCCAAGGAGAACCGGGGAACGCCTTCTATTTGTTGCTGACCGGTACGGCGCGGGTGGAGCGCGACGGTGTCCTTGTCACCCGGCTGGGACCGGGGGACTGCTTCGGAGAGCTGGCGCTGCTCGATCCCGCCCCCCGGGCGGCAACGGTGACGCTGGAAAGCCCCGGAGAGCTGGCCGTCCTCGGCGCCCGCATGTTCAGCGTGCTGCTGCGCGAGCTTCCTGCGCTGTCGGGCGCCATGCTCGCCGCCCTCGCCCGGCGCGCCCGCGATGGCGGTGCGGTCCACATCGAGTGACGTGGCGATCGGCTTCGGAAACGAGTCCGACCTACGTCAAGGAGGAGCAGAGGTGAGGAGCTGATCGAGTAGGGCGCAGACCCGTCGGTCGATCTCGTCACGAATGACTCGGACGGCGGCGAGGCTCTGGCCGGCGGGGTCCTCCAGGGCCCAGTCCTCGTACCGTTTGCCGGGGTAGAACGGGCAGGTGTCCCCGCATCCCATGGTGATCACCACGTCGGACGCTTCGACGTGGGCGTCTTCGAGCCGCTTCGGGCGGGCGCCGCCGGCGTGCAGGTCGATACCGATCTCGGCCATCGCCGCTATGGCCGCGGGGTTGATGGTGGACGCCGGCGCGGTTCCCGCCGAGCGGACCACGACCCGGTCTCCGCCATGGTGAGCGAGCAGGGCCGCCGCCATCTGGGAGCGACCTGCGTTGTGCACGCACACGAACAACACCTCGGGACGCCGCCCAGCTTCAGCCATCGGTGGTCTCGGAAAGGTTGCGGGGGTAGATGAAGCGGATGAGCCCGAAGGCGATGAGCGCGCCGACAAGCTGCATGGCGATGAACATTGGTGTTGAGGAAGGTTCTATGCCGGCGAAGCTGTCGGACAGGGTGCGGGCCACCGTCACCGCCGGGTTGGCGAAACTGGTGGAGGAGGTGAACCAGTAGGCGCCGCCGATCCAGGCGCCCACGGCAAAGGGCACCGCCGCAGCCCGACCGGTGCGGACACAACCGTGGATCACCAACAGCAGACCGACGGTGGCGATCACCTCCGAGAGCCACAACGCCCCCGAGGAGCGTTGTTTGGTGGACAGGTTGATGGCGTCGAGCTCGAACATGAGGTTGGCCAGCACGGTGCCGGCACAGCCGCCGATGGTTTGGACAACGGCGTAGAGGACGGCGTCACCGGTGGTGATGGTGCCGAGAAGCCGGTCCACCAGGGTGACAACGGGGTTGAAGTGAGCGCCGGAGACGGCGCCGAACATCAGGATCAACCCGATCAAGGCCCCGGCGGTGGCGGCAGCGTTCTCGAGGAGCTGCAGCCCGTCGTCTTCGGGGGACAGCTTGCTGGCCATGATGCCGGAGCCGACCACGGCAATGATGAGCAGGCAGGTACCCAGCGCCTCCGCCAGCAGGCGCCGACCAAGATCGAGACGGAGCTGGCCCGTGCCGGTTTCCGGTTGCCGGGTGAGCTCGGCCTGGGTGGGAGCGGACGGTGTCGGTGTGGTCATGCGCTAACCCGCTCCTCGCCGATGACGGCGGTGATGCGCTCGCGAAGCTGGCTCAGAGCACGGTCGAAGGCGGCCTTGGTGCCGACGGGGACGGGATCGGGGATGGACCAGTGCAACCACGACGGATCGGGGGCCACTTCCTCGTGGGCCCTGTCGCACACCGTCACCACCAAGGACGGTAACCGGCGGACGTCGCGCAGCTGGTGAGGCACGGCTGCGCCTAGATCCAGGCCGGCGCGGGTGGCCGCGGCCACCGCGCCTGGATGAACGCGATCGGCAGGATGGGTGCCGGCCGATTCCGCAGGCCGGTCGGTCATGGAACGCCACAACGCGGCAGCCAGCTGGCTGCGGGCCGAGTTATGGGTGCACACGAACAGCGCCCGTCTTGGGCGCAGGCGCCCCTTGGGCTGGAGGTCGCGCAGCGGCTCACGTTGCAGCTGCACGTAACGCCGTCGACCGTCGCCGCTGGACCGAGAGCGATGGATCAACCCCACGGCCTCGAGCAGGTCAAGGTGGTGGGCCAAGAGGTTCGACTCGATACCGACCAGCCGGCGAAGCTCGACCGGGGAGCGATCCGAGCCGACCAACTCGTCCACGATACGCAACCGCACCGGATCCCCCAACGCCGCATGGCGGGCGGCTCGCCCCTCAACCGATGGATCATCCATCCGGCTACCATAGTCACTCAATCAAATCTGAGTCAATAAGATACGAGTGAGATAGTCATCGAGTTGACGGCGCAGGGTCGGGCCCTCGAGCGCTTCGAGGCAGTCGTATCGCCCTCGCCGCATTTGAGCCAGGCCGGGCCACACCACCTCCAGGTGACGTGAACGTCAGGCCACGGAGGCCGCGCCGGTGGGCCGAGGGGCGCCGGGCTTGCGACAGAGGTAGTAGTTGTTGGCGGAATCGCCCGGGACCCGGTGTACATCAATAGTGGAGAACCCGGCGTCGCCGAACAGTTCGCGGGCTTTCGCCTCTCCCCACATGGCCCCGAGGCCGTCACCGTCATAGGCGAGGGACACGGTCATACAATGCAACGTGGAGACACTGTAGAAAAACGGTCCCAACGGTAGCTCTTTGTCGGTGTGGAGGTGGCCGGAGCCGGCGATGTCCACGCAGAGCCAAACACCGTCATCGGTGAGAGCCCGGGCGATAGCGGCGACCATCTCGGCGGGATGCGCCTGATCATGCACGGCGTCGAAGGTGGTGATGAACTCGAAACGGGCGACGTCCTCCAGGCTGGCCGCGTCGACGGCTTCGAAGTGGGCATTGGACAGCCCCATTGCTGTCGCTTCCTCTCGGCCCATCGCCACCGCCTCCTCGGAGAAGTCGTAGCCCACGAAGTTCGAGTTCGGGAACGCTTGGGCCATCAGGTTGATGGCGTGGCCGGCGCCGCAACCGACGTCAGCGACCTCGATCCCTGCTTCCAACCGTTGCACGACGCCCTCGGCCAGCGGGAGCACGACGCCGATGAGGGTTGCGTCCTGCACCGCGCTGGAGGCTTCGCGCTGCAGGCGGTGAAACTCGGGGTAGGCGGAATAGGGCACGCCGCCGCCGGAGCGGAAACACTGCGCCACCAAAGGCTCGGCCTGGCTTACCGAGCACAGCATCTTGGCCATGGTCGACAGGTTCCTGGGCCCTGCCGCGCTGGTCAACCAGCCCGCATGCTCCGGGGGCAGAACATAGGTTCCGGCCTCAGGGTCGTAGTCCACCACCCCGCCGGTCACCATCGCCCCCAGCCACTCGCGCACGTAGCGCTCTTGCAGCCCGGCAGCCACGGCAATATCAGCCGAGGAGGCGGGTGCCAGTGTGGCCATGGCATCGAACAACCCGGTCCGGTTGCCGAGGCTGACCATGTGGATCACCGCGGTCGCGTTGAGCTGATCGATGAGGTGGCCCATGAACTGCTTGGCCCGCTGGCGATCAAAAGGCGGGTCGGTAGTGGTTGTGGTTGTGGTTGTGGTTGTGGAATCCGACATGATCGACGCACCTCCAACCGCCGCGTTTGGCACGGAGCCCCGTCCGGCGGGCAACGAGGCACGGCTATTCGAGCACATCGAGATCACCGCTGAGTAACGGCGCACCGACTGCAACCGGGCGCGCCTCGACATTGACGCTGGTAGCTTTCCCGCCATTGATCTTGTGGGAGGATCTTCGGGGGAAGATCTCGGGGAGGAACGATGCAGACACTGACTCACGACGGGGTGGCGCTGTGCTACGCCGAGGCCGGTGCGGCCGGTGAGGGTGGGGTTCCCCTCGTGTTCGTACCCGGGGGGAGCTGCGACTGGTGGTCCTTCCATCATCAGCTCGAGCACTTCGCCCCGAGCCGGCGCAGCGTTTCCCTCGACCTGCGCGGTCACGGCGGCAGCGATAAACCGCACCAGCCCTACACGATGGTCGCCTACGCCGATGACGTTGCCTGGGTGATCGCTCAGCTCGGCTTGGACCGACCTGTGGTCGTGGGCCATTCCATGGGCGGCGCCATCGCCCTGCAGCTCGCCGCTGACCATCCCGAGGCGACGCGGGCGATCGTGCTCGATGATCCCGCCCCCGTCACCGACAACCGCGCCGGATTCGGTCAGATGCTGGCCGCCTTCGCAAAACACGGCGTGGATTCGACCCGTCGGCGGGCCTTTCGCAACTTCTTCCTGCCCAACTTCGACGAGGCGTTGTTGGCTGAAGTCCTCGAACAGGCCACGCACACCCCCGATCATGTCTTCATCAGCGAAATCGAAGGCCTGCGCGACTGGGACGGGGCCGCCACCGCCCGCCAGTGCCAGGTGCCGGTGCTGCACATCGCGGCCGCCTACCCCACCTGCTCCCCGGCGGCACTGGCGGAGGCCATCCCCCATGCGGTCACGGGCCAGACCGTGGGCGCTGGGCACTTCAACATGCTCGAGGTGCCCGACCAGGTGAACGCCATGATCGAGCAGTTCCTTCGCCACTATGTCGCCTGAAAGGCCGACAAGGGCACCGGCGCGCGGGTAGGGGAGTACGTGGGATAGCAGCGGATGTGCGGGCATACCGACCAGCACGAGCCGGGCGAACCTGGTTACACGGTTCGCGGGGAGCCGGCCCGTTCGAGCTCGGCGACGAGGAGCCCAACAACGTCTGGGACGGATAGACGCGCCCCACGCGATTGCGCGATGGCGAAACGAGCCGCGCCCAGCGATGGCCAGGGACGCGCAGCATGGGCACCTGAGTAGGACTACCCAACGCGCCCTACCCGTTTGTCAACAGGCCGTGACGGGCGGCGTACGCAGTGGCCTCGGCGCGGTTCGTGGACGAGGTTTTCTGCAGGATGGCGCGCACATGGTTGGCAGCCGTGTTGGGGCTGATGAACAGCGTTTCGCCGATCTGTCGGTTGGACCGGCCGGCGGCGACGAGGCGCAGCACCTCGACCTCGCGCCCGGACAGACCGTCGGGGAGGTCGCGACGCCGCACTGGCCCTTGGCTACCGCCGGCGATACGGCAGCGTTCGGCCAGTCCGTTCATGCCGATAGCCGTTGCAGTGGCGTGCGCAGCCGCCAGCAGATCGGGGCGCTCACCCAGCGCCACGGCCCAGTCGTGTTGCACGCGTGCCTTCCATACCGGCGAATTGCTTCGCTCGGCCAGCTCCAGTGCCGCCGCGAAATGCGCCTCGGCGTCCTCGCGG
>JANPEN010000027.1:0-9686 GCA_031422955.1 Acidimicrobiia bacterium | reverse complement strand
GAAGGCACGGAGTGGCGCTGCTGGAGCGCCGGGTGCAGGAGATCATGACGACCGACGTCGTCACCTGCACCGCATCCGACGGTATCGAGTTAGTCATGTCGCTCATGACCCGGCTGCGTATCCGCCATGTACCCGTCACCGACGAGGGCCGCCTGATCGGCATCGTCAGCGTCGGGGACATCGTGCGCCAGCGGCTGGAGGCGCTGGAGGTGGAGAACCAACAGATCCGCGAGTACATCGCCACCGGGCGCTGAAGCCCGGCCCAGTACGGCTCAGTACGGCTCAGTACGGGTTGTGGTGCAAGGCCAAACCGGCACGGGGCCAGCGGGTGCGCCCCAGGGTGCCGCCGGCCGAACAGGTGATGTAGGCATCGCGTAGGTCCGAGCCGCCGAAGCAGATGTTGGTGGTGAGCCGATCGCCGGTGGGCACGTGGGTCCAACTCCCGTCGGGGGCCACATCGGTGATGCCGCCGTTGCGGATAGTGGCCACGCAGATGTGACCCTCCCCGTCTACGGCCAAGGAGTCGAAGGCGTTCTCGCTCGGGTCGGCCATGAGCAGGGTGCCGCGGTCCTTGGGATAGGGCGAATCGAAACGGCCCGGTTGGGCCAACGCCCATTGGTAGAGCCGGCCGGTGGTGGTCATGGCCACGTAGAGGGTGGTGCCGTCGGGGGAGAGCCCCACCCCGTTGGGTGTCTCCAAACCCCAGCTCATCTCCTCGATGCTGGTGCCGTCGGCCTTCGCGTAGTAGAGGCCGCCCACGTCGCGGTCTCGGTCCCTGGCCTTGCCCGGGTCGGTGAACCAGAACCCGCCGGCGTTGTCGAAGACCAAGTCGTTGGGGCCTCGCAGGCCGTGTTCGCCGCAGTGGGTGTACACCGTTTCCACCTCGCCGGTGCTCAAATCCACGGCCTGGATGCTGCCCCCGGCGTAGTCGGCCGGCTGGGGGCCGGGAATGTCACGGCCGTTGCGTTGACGCCAGGCGAAACCGCCGTTGTTGGTGATCCACACCCGGCCGTCGGGACCGAAGGCGGCGCCGTTGGGCCCCCCGCCGGTCTTGGCCACTACCTCAATGGAACCGTCGGGCTGCACCTTGGACAAGGTCTGACGGGCGATTTCCACCAGCAGCACGCTGCCATCGGGCAGGGCGATGGGGCCCTCGGGGAAACGCAGTCCCTCCGCCACTACCGTCATCGTGGGGTCCGTTGGTTCCATTTCGGCTCTCGTCTCTGTCGTTGCCCTGCGTGGTTCGGGTCTGCTCCGGCGTCGGTCTACTACAGGGACCCCGGCGGTGCGCGGTGGGCTCGATGGCCGGCGCCGCCTACCATCGGGGGCAACGTTGAACCTCGCAGCCGGGCTGCGATGGCGGAGTTGAGGAGTCGCTCGATGACCATGACCGAACAAGCGCCGGAGCTGGACGTGCTGGCCGGGATCAAGATCATCGATGCCGATACCCACCTGTCCGAACCGGCCGATCTGTGGACGTCTCGGGCTCCGGCCCGCTACCGCGACCTGGTACCCCAGCAGCGCCAGATCAACGGCCGGGGTCGCTGGGTCATCGGCGGCGACATCGACCTGGGTGGCACTGGCGCCTCCAGCGTGGTCGATCCCCAAGGTGGAAAGACCTACGGGGTGGGCTGGATGAAGCTGGACGTGAGCGAGGTGCACGCGGCGTCCTCGCAGATCCCCGCCCGGTTGGCGATGATGGACCGGCTGGGCGTCTACGCCCAGATCATGTATCCCAACCTGGCCGGGTTCGGTAACCAGGCCTTCCTGCGGGTCCAAGATCCCGAGCTGCGTTTGCTGTGCGCTCAGATCTACAACGACGCCGGCGCCGAGCACCAGGAGCAGTCTGGTCAGCGAATCTTCACCATGGCGTTGGTGCCCTGGTGGGATATCGACGCCGCCGTGCAAGAGGTCCGGCGCTGCGCGGCCATGGGCTTGCGAGGGGTGGTGACGTGCTCCAACCCCGAAGACGCCGGCCTGGCCGACCTGTCCCGCCCGGACTGGGAGCCCTTCTTCGAGGCCTGCCAGGAGCTGGGCATGTCCATCAACTTCCACATTGGCTCCAGCCAACGGGAGATGGACTTCTACGGCAAGACCTCCTGGCCCTCCCACGGCAACGAAACCCGCCTGGCCTTGGGCTCGGCCAACCTGTTCATGGGCAACGCCAGGGTCATCGGCAATCTGATCTACGCCGGGGTGGCGGAACGCTTTCCTGGCTGCAAGTTCGTCTCGGTCGAATCGGGGGTGGGCTGGGTGCCGTTCTATCTCGATGCCTTGGATTACGAGATGCACGAGACCATGCCCAACGATGGTAAGAAGCTATCATTGCTGCCCTCGGAATACTACAAACGGCAGTTCTACAGTTGCTTTTGGTTCGAGCGCACCGGGCTGGTGGGCGCCATCGCCGCTCTGGGGGCGGAGACGGTGCTGTTCGAAACCGACTTCCCCCACCCGACCTGCCTGTACCCCGACGGGCGCGACCACATCCGCTCCAGCCTGGCCCAGCTCGACGACTACACCCGCCGCCGGGTGTTGCAGGACAACGCCGCGGCCCTGTATCGCATCGAAGTCTGATCCAGCCCAATCCGGGCCGATCCGGGCCGGGCCATGTGGTCAGTCCGCTACGGAGGCGGGCTCGTTCTCGTCGGCGTGCAACACCGGCAGCACCTCGGCGGCGAAGAGCCGCATGCTGGACTCGGCCATCTCCACCGGCAGATCGCCGTAGGTGAACACCCCGACGAATTCCGCCGCGTTGGTGGTGGCCCGGATCTCCCGCAGCTTTTCAATGCACTGCTCGGGGGTGCCCCACACCTGGTGGCGAGCGAAGATCTCCACCACTTTTTCTTCACCCACCCGCTTGCGGGCGTCGGCCATCTTGGCGTAGAAGTCGTAGCCGCCGGCCTGGCGAAAATGCTCGGCGTCGTGGAACTCGTAATGGCGCAAGGCCGAGTCGTTGTAGTTGGTCATGTACTGACGGGCCGTTTCCCAGGCCTCCTCGGCGTCGGGCGAGCAGTACACCCAGCACACCACGATGGGGGGCTGGGGTTCCCAACCCTGCTCGGCCCGGATGTCGTTGAAGGCCACCACCTCTTCGCCGATCTCGGCCCAACTTTTTTGGGGAATGAAGAGCGGGCCCAACCCGGCGTTGGCGGCGATGGGGATGGTTTCGGGGCTCCCCCAGGCGCAATACATGCGCTGAGCCAGGTCGGTGGAGCGGGGCTGGGGTCGAATCGACATCGAAGGAATGGTGTGGAAACGCCCTTCGAAGGAGAACTCCTGGTTCGACAAGGCGGTCCGCACGATCTCGAGGGATTCCAAGAAACGGTCGCGGGACTCGCTCATGGGCACCTGGAGGCCGTTGAACTCAACCCGGCCGGCGCCCCGCCCGAACCCCAGGGTGATGCGGCGGCCACCGGCCAACACATCGAGCATGGCAATTTCCTCGGCCACCCGGATGGGGTCGTGCCACGGCAGCACGATGACCATGGTGCCAAACTCGACCCGCTCGGTGCGCCCGGCCATGAAGGTCAGGAACTGCAACGAGTTGGGCACCATGGTGTACGGCGTGAAGTGGTGCTCCACCGTCCAGATGGAATCGAAGCCCAGGGGCTCGACCAGGCTGGCCAGGCGCACCCCTTCCTCATAGATCTGCCAGTCGGCCCGCTGGGGGGACTGGTCGTAGCCCCGCTGGTCGTAGCGATCCCAGTCGCCATAGTTCTGCATGAAGAAGCTGGCCCCGAAACGCATGTCCCCAACCCCCGAGATGTTTGCTGTGTTGCTTGGCTAGAGGGGGACGCTACCGCGAATCGGCGGCGCGCTCGGCGGCTCCGGCGCCGGACTCGGCCAACTGGCGGATGGTCAACTTGGCCAACTGGGACTGATGCACGATGTCGGGGCCGTCGGCGATGCGCATAATGCGGGCCAGGGCCCACATCGACGCCAGCGGGGTGTCCTGGCTGACGCCCTTGGCCCCGAAGATCTGAATGGCCCGGGCGGTCACGTCCTGGGCCAGGCGAGGACCGGCGATCTTCACCATGGAGATGAAATCCCTTGCCCCCTTGGCGCCTGATCGGTCCATCTCGGCGGCGGCCTTGAGCACCAGCAGGCGGACCTGTTCGATCTCGCAGCGGGAGTCGGCGATGGCCTCACGCACGTGGGACTGCTCCGACAGCTTCTGGCCGAAGGCCACCCGTTCCTCGGCCCTGGCGCACATCAACTCCAGCGCCCGTTGGGCCATGCCCACGTTGGTCATGGCGTACTGGAAGCGGCCGGGGCCGAGCCGTCCCTGGGCGATGTCGAAGCCCCTGCCCTCGCCCACGATGATGTTGTCGATCGGGACCCGCACATCGTTGAAGGCCAACTCGCCGTGTCCGCCGGGCGAGTCGTAGCTGCCGAAGGCCTGCATGGGCCGCACCACCTCCAGGCCCGGCGTGTCCCTCGGCACCAGGATCGTGGAGTGTTGCTGATGGCGCGGCGCCTCCGGGTTGGAGCGACCCATTACCAGCAGCACCTCACAGTGAGGGTGGAAGATGTTGGAGGCGTACCACTTGCGCCCGTTCAGCACGTAGTGGTTGCCGTCGCGCTCGATGCGCAACGAGATGTTGGTGGCATCTGATGACGCCACCTGCGGTTCGGTCATGGCGTAACAGGAACGGATACGGCCCTCCAACAACGGGCGCAGCCAGCGGTCCTGCTGCTCGGGAGTGCCGAAGCGGGCCAGCACCTCCATGTTGCCGCGATCGGGGGCCGAGCAATTGAAGATCTCGAAAGACCACGGCATGCGGCCCATGACCTCGGCCAGCGGAGCGAACTCGACATTGTGGAACCCGGCGCTGAACTCGCCGTACTCCGGCGGCAGGAAGAAGTTCCACAGGCCCTGCTCGCGGGCCAACGCCTTGAGCGCGTCCATGCCGGGCCATTGCTGCCACAGGTTGGCCTGGTTCTCGACGAACTCGTCGTGTTCGACCTCTTGGGGGTAGACGTGGGTGTCCATAAATGCCTGGAGCTTTCCCCTGGCCTCAAGCACCTTCGGGCTGTAGTCAAAATCCATGCTGGTTCCCCCTGTTGATGTGGCGTTGCTCTGGTATCACAGCCCGCGTAGGGCAGGCATGATCTGTTGGGCAATCATCTCGGGCACGTCCGATGATCATGCCGACCTTCACGCTCGTATGCCTCAGTCTGGTGTCATCGGTGATTGGCGGCCTCCGGGCCAGATGGCCGGGCAGCCTAGGCCGTAGGGGCGCCGGCGGGCGGCGGCAGTAGGGTCGACAGCCTCAGTGGGTAGCAGGGATTGAGGGAGTCACGTGGGATCCATGAAGGCAGCGCAGATTCGGGCCGGGCTCGACCATCCGGTGGTGGATGCCGATGGGCATTGGGTGGAGTACTACCCGGTCATGATGGACGCGCTGCGTCGCATCGGCGGCGAACGGGCGGCGGAGGGTTTCGCCCATTTCGGCAACCGGATCAGTGCCAACGTGGGTCTCACCACCGCGCAACGGCGGCACCGCAATGAGGGCCACGAGGCCTGGTGGGCGGTGCCCACCCGCAACACGCTCGATAGGGCCACCGCCATGCTGCCCGGGCTGCTCGAGAGCCGCCTCGATGAGTTCGGTATCGATTTCACGGTCCTGTTCCCGACCCAGGGTCTGGGCATCGTGCAGGTGCCTGACGACGAGGCCCGCCAGGTCGGTTGCCGGGCCTACAACACCTACATTGCGGAGTACTTCGCTGCCTACGCCGAGCGCATGACACCGGCCGCGGTGATTCCCATGCACACCCCCGACGAGGCCATCGCCGCTTTGGACCATGCGGTGGGTGAGTTGGGCCTCAAGGCCACCATGTTCGCCAGCATGATCCCCCGCCCGGTCAGCGCCTTGGTGGATCGGGCCTCCGATGCGGTGGATGAACTGATCTGGCTCGACGTGTTGGGTTTGGACAGCCTCTATGACTACGACCCGGTTTGGCAGCGCTGCGTGGAGTTGGGGGTTTCTCCCTCGTTCCATTCCAGCGGTCGGGGGCTGGGTTTCGGGCTGCGGGCGTCGCCTTCGAACTTCGTGTACAACCACGTCGGCCACTTCGCCGCGGCCAGTGAAGCGGTGTGTAAGGCCTTGTTCCTCGGCGGGGTCACCCGGCGCTTTCCCACCCTGCATTTCGCGTTTTTGGAAGGCGGCGTGGCCTGGGCCTGCCAGTTGCTGGTGGATCTGGTCGAGCACTGGGAGCTGCGCCATCTCGAGGCGCTCGATGCCCTCAAGCCGGCCAACCTGGACATGGAGTTGTTAGCCAGCCTGGCCCAGGAACACGGCAATGAAGCCATGGGTGAGGCGGTCAAGCGGCAGGCTGGCAAGGCCCCCAGCCCGTCCGCTGAACTCGTCGGGGGCCGCCCCGCCTCCGACGACTTCGCCGCCTGCGCCATCGGCGCCCGCGCCGATATCGCCGAGTTGTACGTCAAGCCGTTCTGGTTCGGGTGTGAGGCCGAGGACCGGATGAGCGCCTGGGCCTTTCGAGGCGACAACAACGCCTTCGGAGCCCGGCTCAAGGCCATGTTCGGCTCCGACATCGGCCACTTCGATGTTTCCAACATGGCCCACGTGTTGCCAGAAGCCCACGAGCTGGTCGAAGACGGGCTCATCAACGATGCCGACTTCCGTGAGTTCACCTTCACCAACCCGGTGCGCTTCTACGCCGAGGCGAACCCTTCGTTCTTTGCCGGCACTCGAGTGGAAAAGTCGGTGACGGAGTTGCTGGGGTCCTGAACCGCCGCTCTCAGCGGTCCCTGGCCGCCAGCACGCCTTGGGCTTCGAGCTCGGCGATGGTGGCTTCGTCGTAGCCGAGCAGATCGTGCAGGATCCCGTGGTTGTCCTGGCCCAGGTTGGCGGTGGCCAAATCCAGCTCTGGCCCCCGGTCGGAGAACTTGATGGGAAAGCCAGGGATGAGAAAGGAACCGGCCAGGGGATCATTGACTTCGCGCACCATCTCGCGCTCCAAAAAGTAGGGATGGTGGCGCGCGTCGGCGGGGCTGAGCACCGGCCCGCAGGGCACCCGGTGGCGTTCCAGCACGGCGATGACCTCCTCGTCGCTGGCGAAGGTGGCCATCCACGTTTCGATCAGCCGGGTGAGCTCGTCCCGATGCTCGAGGCGGCCGTTGTTGTTTCGGAAATCGGGGTGCTGAGCCAACTCGGGCTGGCCCATGGCCGCAAACAGCCCGTCGATCTGGCCCTGCGTGCACAAGATGACGATCCAACCCTGGGGGGCTTTGAACGAACCCGCCGGTGACAGCGGCTGGTAGTGGCGGCCTTGGCGCCAGGGCACGAACTCCCCGTCGGTCATGGAGGCGGCGTGGACGGCCGTTTCCTGCATGTGGAACAGGGCATCGACCATGGAGATGTCGATGTGGGTGCCCCGCCCGGTGCGGTCTCGGCGGTAGAGGGCGTAACCGATGCCGGCGAAGGCGTGCAGCCCGGCGTTGGTATCACCCACCCCAAGGCCAACGAAGGTGGGGGGCCCGTCGGCCTCACCGGTCATGTGCATGACCCCCGCGTAGGCCTGGGCGATGAAATCGAAGCTGGTCTTGTGGCGCAGGGGGCCGGTCTGGCCGAAACCGGACACCGAGGCGTAGATGAGCCGAGGGTTCAGTGCACTCATGGCCTGGTAGTCCATCCCCCTCCGGGCCATAACCCCGTGGCTGTAGTTCTCCACCAGTACATCGACATGGGGAACCAGTTGCTTCACCAGCTCGACCCCCTCGGGCCGGCGCAGATCCACGCACAGGCTGCGCTTGCCCCGGTTCTGCTGGATGAAACCGCCGGCGCGGCCGTTGCGTCGGGGCACGCCGGCTCGGGTTGGGTCTCCCCAGGGCGACATCTCCACCTTGATGACCTCGGCGCCCAGTTCCACCAGTAGCCGGGTGCAGGCCGGTCCGGCCAGATACTGGGTGAAGTCCAGCACCCGCACCCCAGCCAGGTACGGCTCTTCGGCTGGGGCGGTGCCCGGGCCCGATGCCGACTGCTCGGCGGCGAGATTGCTGGCGGTGGTGTCGCTGGTCATGTCTTCCCCCTGGTTGTCGTTGAGTCTCGCGCGTTGGGCGCGGCCAGTGGCCGGGGCCGGAGTCGACGACAAAAATCATGCCGACGGGGTTGATCCGCGGGGCGCCGCAGTGTCGAATGGTTGAGGCAAACGCAACTCGAGCTGGGGGATCCCGATGAGCAATCTCGACACGGTGCAGGCGATGTATGAAGCCTTCGGGCGAGGGGACATCGCCTTCATCATGGAGCAGTTGGCCGAAGACGTTCGTTGGGAGGATGGTGCCCTCGATCACGGCGTGCCGTGGCTGACCCCGGGCGTGGGCAAGGACCACGTGATGGGTTTCTTCGGTCATATCGGTGGCTTCGATTTCAAGCGGTTCGACATCCAGTCGGTTTCCGGTGATGGCGACATCGTGGTGGGGGTATTGAGCGTGGCCGCCGTGGTTACCACCACGGGTGGGAGCTTCGACAACCTCGAGATCCACGTGTGGCGATTCAACCCTCAGGGCAAGGTGGCCGCCTTCAACCACGTGCTGGACACGGTGCAACACGTGGCCGCCGCCCGGTAGCGATCCCGTGCCCCCGTCGCGTGCCACGCAGTAAGTTCCCCAGGCGTTGACACGCAATTAGGGGGACCAGATGGCCAGCGAGAAGTTCGACAAGTACCTGACCCTGCTGCGCAACCAACCGCAAGGGGGCGCCTTGGATGTGGCCAAGATGCGGCATTTCCAAGACAAAGCGGGCGGTCGTTTCCCCGCAGGGGTGACCGGGACGCCGGTGAGCGCTGGCGGTGTTCCGGCCGAATGGATAGCGGCGGAGGGCGCCCAGACCGACCGGGTAGTGCTCTACCTCCACGGCGGCGGTTACGTGGCCGGCTCGATTGATTCCCATCGCAACCTCACCGGGCACCTGGCCCAGGCCATGGGGTGCCGGATGCTGGCTTTGCACTACCGCCTGGCTCCCGAACACCCTCATCCGGCCCCGGTGCAAGATGCCGTGGCCGCCTACCGTTGGCTGCTGAAGGAGGGTATCGCCGCGGAACACCTCATGATCGCGGGGGACTCGGCCGGCGCCGGGCTCACCCTCGCCACCCTGTTGGCCCTGCGCGACGGCGGCGATGCACTTCCGGCCACCGCGGTGGGCATCTCCCCCTGGGTCGACATGGAGGGTACTGGCGAGTCGATGACCACCAGGGCCCTGGCTGACCCCATGATCACCCGTGAACTGCTGGTGCAGATCGCCGCCATTTTCCTGGGCGACGCTGACCCCAAGGACCCGTTAGCCGCACCGTTGCACGGGGAGTTGTCCGGGTTGCCACCGATCCTGATTCAGGTGGGCGACGCCGAGGTCCTGCTCGACGACGCCACTCGGTTCGCGGCCAAGGCCACCGCGGCAGGGGTGGACGTCACCCTTGAGGTGTGGCCGGAGATGGTGCATGTGTGGCACGCCTCGGCCGGTTTTGTGCCCGAGTCCGACCAGGCCATCGCCCGCATCGCCGAATACGCCCGCCCCCACCTCGGTCTCTGATGCTCGAACCGTAGCGTGGGATCGACGGCGGGTAGAAGCGACATGGGGGGGAAAACACCCCCCGTGGGGGGGGGGGCAGCGGACCCCCCCCAACCCCCACCCCCCCCGGCGCCCCACCGCGCAGGGCGCCCGCGGGGC
>JANPEN010000026.1:0-6415 GCA_031422955.1 Acidimicrobiia bacterium | reverse complement strand
ACCGGCACTGCCGGTTCCCCCACTGCCACCGACCACCCGGCTGGTGCGACATCCACCACTGCACCCACTGGGAAAACGGCGGCCCCACCTCCGTGAACAACGGCATACTCCTCTGCCGATGGCACCACACCTTCCTCCACTCGAAACGATGGCAGGTACGCCTCGACACGTCTCAACAACCCATCTTCACCAAACCAGACGGCACCGCCCACCAACCACAATCCTGCGGACCCCGGCGCGAACCATCCGAACCAGGCGACGCCGCCGCCGCATCTAGCCTCGATTGGTCATATCGTTGATCGACGGTATGTGGGTGTTGGTTCAAGGTCCAGCGGCGCGCTGGCGGCTGTTACGGGCTGGCTGGGCGACTGCGGTGGCGCAACGAGCGGCGGGCGGGATGGTCCAGGCTCTGGGTGGCGCCAGGAAAATCGGCGCCGGCCAACTCGCGGCGGATGATGCGCACCACCCCCACGGTGGGAGCGGCCAGGACCGCCCCGACCAACCCGCCCAGGGCGGCGCCAACCAGCACCGCCAACAATCCCACTAACGGCGACAGGTCGATGGCGCGGCCGATGACAATTGGTTGCACCGCGTTGTTCTCGATGGATTGGGAGATCACAAAGGCGATCAGGGCGACGATGCCTCGACCAGAGCCCTGACCAAAGGCCAGCACCGGGAACGGCACGCCCCCAACGAACCCACCGATCTGGGGCACGAAATTCCAACAAAAGGCCCACAGACCGATTGGTATGGCCACGGTCAGTCCAACCCCACCGCCACCAGCAGGCCGATCAGGCTCCAGACCACCGTGGTGCGGACTTGCTGCAATCCCAGGGCGAGGGCGGTGCCTCCCAACACCATGCCCACCCCGGCGGCGACGGTCTGGGGGGGCAGGGCGCACGACCAGACGTCCATCGTGGTCGAGGGAGGACGCCAGCGAGGGGGGCTGGCTGCGCACCGGAGCCGACTCGACGGTCTCGTTGACGGTGGCCTGTTCGTCGCGCCAGTTTCTCGCCCCGACGGTAAGGGCAACGACGAGGGCGAAGCCCACCAACGCCCCCGCCGGGCCCGCCGCGCTGACCCCGGCGGCGAGACCCAATGCCGTCACCAAGGCCCCCGCTCGCCCGGTGTCTACCGGCCAGCGTCTGCGCCAGAGTCGGTCGCTCGGCGCACCGTGGTGGCCGCCACTGCCGCCGCCACGTCGACGCTGGATCGGATTCGTCGGCGCAGCTCGCGACCAGGGCCAGACCCCGGACCACTCGTTTGCCAACGGCGTCCACTGAGGGGGCCAGCAGCAGGGCCAAGCAGGCGGAGAGGGCGACGAGAAAGGCCACTTGCTGGGCTCGGGCCAGGGCCACGATGGTGAGGATGGTGAGGACCACCACGGCGGCAATGGTGAGGATTGAGCGCAGCGGTACCACGAGTTGCACCGGCTCGGGGTGAGCCGAGGTCTGCTCCGGCGGTGCCGGGGGCTCGCGGGGAACGTCGATCATCACGGCGCACTACCCGGCGGCTGTCGGTCACAACCAGGATCTTTGTCGAACAGTCAGGGGATTTCTGGAGCAGATCGGTGAGTTCGGTCGGGCCGCTCATAGGGCAGGGGGCGGACGACGCTGAGGGGCGTGGGCGAACTCGGCCATGCCCTGGGCCAGGCCGACCGTGGCCCGGAATCCGAGCTGGCTTGCGGCCCGAACCGTGGAGGCGGTGATGTGGCGCACATCGCCCAACCGGTACCCGCCTACCACCTCCGGGGTCAGGCCGTGGCCGTGGGCCTGGGCCAAGGCGCTGGCCATCTCCAACAACGTGGCCGGGCTGCCACTGGCGATATTGCACGGGCCCGCCGGGGGCTGCGCCGTAGTCAAGGCCAACACGTTGGCGTGGGCGACGTCCCCCACGTGTACGAAATCGCGCCGTTGGCCACCGTCTTCGAACAAACGCGGCCGCCGCCCTGCGGCCAGGGCCGAGCGCAGGATGGCGGCCACCCCGGCGTAGGGGGTGTCGGCGGGCATCCTCGGGCCGTACACGTTGTGATAGCGCAGGGCAATGGAGAACACCGAGGGATGCTCCCTGGCGAAGGCGGACAACAGATGTTCCTGGTGCAGTTTCGTGGCCGCGTAGACGTTGCGAGGATCAAGGCGTGCGTCCTCCTCGACGAGGCCGGGCTCCAGGGCAGCCCCACAGCGCGGGCAGGGGGGTTCGTAACGCCCTGCGTCGAGGTCGCCCACTGATCGGGGCGGTGGACGGATGACGCCGTGTTCGCCGCAGCGGTAGGCGCCCTCGCCGTAGACGACCATGCTCGAGGCCAGCACGATGCGCCCCGCGAAGTGTTGCTCGTGGGCGACGGCCAACATCACCGCGGTGCCCAGGTCGTTGCTGTGCACGTAGGCGGGGGCGTCGGCGAAGTTCACCCCGAGGCCGACCTTGGCCGCTTGATGGCAGATGCCGTCACAGCCCTTCAGCAGTGCCCGCCATTGATTGGGGTCCGCCACGTCGCCCCAGTGGTAGCTGACTGCGGGGTGAAGCCATTCTGGTTGCCCGTCATGGGCCGCGGTATCGAGGCTGTCGAGCACCACGACCTCGTGGCCCCCACCGATAAGTTCATCCGCGATGTGGGATCCAATGAAACCGGCGCCGCCGGTGAGCAGAACACGCATGAGGGGCTCATCATGGCTCCCTGGCCCCACCGAGGCGGACCACGCGAGGGCTTGAGCAGCAGAGTTTCGTGTCTGTTTTGTGAAAGCTACTCGTTCGGTTCGATCCACGCGGCCAGAATGACGGGGTGATTGACGTTGTTCTGCCTGCCTTGAACGAGGCCGCCGCCCTGCCCGCCGTACTGGAGGGGATGCCCCCCGGCGTTCGGGCCATCGTGGTGGACAACGGCTCAACCGACGAGACCGCGGCGGTGGCGGCCGCCTACGGGGCGACGGTGGTGTCGGAACCTCAGCGGGGTTTCGGTGCCGCCTGCTGGGCCGGTTTGGTGGCCGCTGAGGCCGAGGTGGTCTGTTTCATGGACGCTGACGGCAGTTTCGATCCGCGGGAGTTGGTGGGGTTAGTGGCGGCCGTGACCCAGGATCGCGCCGATCTGGTGCTGGGAGCCCGCCAGGCCCAGCCTGGGGCCTGGCCGTTGCACGCCAGGGTGGCCAACCGGGCCCTGGCGTGGGAGCTGCGCCGCCGCAGCGGCTTGGCGGTACGGGATCTGGGCCCGATGCGGGCAGCTCGCCGCTCGGGCTTGTTGGCGTTGGGCTTACAGGACCGCCGCTCAGGGTGGCCGCTAGAAATGGTGTTGCGGGCACAGCGGGCCGGCTGGCGCATCACCGAGCTCCCGGTCACCTACCGACCCCGGGTGGGCACCTCCAAGGTGACCGGCACACTAGGCGGTACGGTACGGGCGGTCCGAGACATGGCCCGCATCTTGCACGCCCTGCCCCCAGGTGACCCCGCGAGGAGATCAGTGACTGCCTGACCCCCCGACGCAGTGTTTGATGGGATACCAATGAGTATGGCTTGCACCGGTGCCCTTCAGCGGCAGCGACTGGTTCGGCTCGGACTCGACGTCGTGGACTTAGAGATCTTGCGTGACATCGACGATGTCGAGGACCTAATGGCGGTGGCCGCGTTAGCCCCCAACGGGCGGTTGGCTACGGTGGCACGAAACTGAGATGGCAACTGGAGAGGCAGGGGTGATGAACGAGGCAGGGGTGATGAACGATCGCCAGCGGGTCAATGACTGGATACTGGCCGCCGTGCGCATCGTGCTTGGCCTGTTGTGGTTGCAGAACGTGGGTTGGAAGCTGCCGCCGGATTTCGATGCGCTGGGCCGTTTCGTGCAACGCGGCATAGACGACCCCACCCTGCCTCCCTTTTCGTGGCTGTTGCAGGAGGTGGTGCAACCCAACGTGGCCCTCTTCGGCTGGGCGGTGCTGGGTCTGGAACTGGCCTTGGCGGTGGGCTTGTTGTTCGGTATCGCCACTCGGCTCTTCGCGGTGCTGGGGGCGGTGCAGGGCCTGGCCATCGGGTTGACGGTGGCCAGGGTGCCCGATGAATGGGGCTGGTCCTACTGGTTGTTGGTAGCCGCCCATCTGGCCGTGTTCGCTTCCCCCGCGGCGGGACGGGTGGCCGGTCTGGATGCCACCTTGCGTTCGCGATTTTCGACCGATTCCCGCCTGGGTGGGCTCTACCTGAGGTGGGCGTCGTGAGCCGCACCACCGGGGTGGTCAGGTTCGGGCTGGTGTCCAACGGGGTGGTGGGGCTGGTGGCGTTGTACCTGGCCGTCCGCACCGGCGGCGAAACCCAGTTAGGTCCTGCTCGCACTGACGATCTGCCCTACGGCGATCTCCTCTCGCTCAACCGCACCGGCGCGCTGCTGTGGCTGGGTGCTGCCGTCGTGGCCCTGGCCGGGTTGCTGCTCGGGATCTGGCCGGCAGGCCGCTCAGCTGCGAAGGGGGCGGCGTCGAGCCAGGGGCCGCAGGTGCTCTGCCTGGTGAGCAGCGGGTTGTGGTTGGGGTTGGCACTGGTGGCGGCGGTGGTGGTGATCAGCGAGGGCGATCTGTGGGGTATGAGCCGCCCTGGCGATGTGGCGGTGGCCTTGGGTCTGGCGCTGACAGGGGTATTGGCAGGTACCGAAGCATCCGTCAATCGAGGCGCTCATCGTCCGGCCGAGGGCCCGCCCGCCGGCGGCTCGACCGACTACTAGGGCACCGACGGTGCTGACTGCGTTGTCAAGATCGTGGCAAGATTCCGTCACCATCGGGTCGTCACTCGGTTGGGCAGAAGGAGAGCAGCGTGGATGTCGGGATTTTGATGCCGTTCGCCAGCGATGGCTGGGCGGGAATGAGCGATGGTCAGGTTTATGCCGAGGAACTCGGGCTGGCTCGGTTAGCGGATGAGCTCGGGTTCAACGTTGCCTGGGCCGCTGAGCATCATTTCTTCGGTTACTCGTTCTGTCCCGACAACACTCAGCTGCTTTCCTATCTAGCCGGGGTGACCAAGCAAATCGATGTGGGCACCGCCGCGGTCATCATGCCCTGGAACGACCCGCTACGGGTGGCCGAGAAGGTGGCCATGCTCGACCATCTGTCCGCCGGCCGCTTCCGTTTCGGGGTGGGTCGCGGGTTGTCGCGGCGCGAGTACGCTCCGTTCCGCGGGGTGGGCATGGACGAGTCCAGGGGCCGCTTCGATGAGGGCACGGCCATGGTCATTGAGGCGCTTCGCACCGGGTTCATCGAAGGCGATGGGCCGTACTTCCCCCAACCTCGCACCGAGATCCGTCCCCGGCCCGAGCGATCCTTCGACGATCGCCTCTACTGCGTGGCTTCCAGCGACGACTCCGTGGAGGCGGCGGCGCGTTTCGCCGGTCGGATGACCATGTTCGCGGACCGGGCCTGGGAGCATCGCATGCCCAGCATTGACACGTACCGCAGCCGTTTCCAGGAATTGCACGGGCGCCCGGCTCCTCGGCTGATGACCGCCGATTTCTGTTTGTGTCTGGCCGATGCCGCAGAGGCCAAGGCAAAGGCCCATCGCTACATGGGCACCTATCTGGGCAGCCTATTGGAGCACTACGAGGTCATGGGCGACCACTTCGCTATCACCGAGGGCTATGACGCCTACGCCAAAGCAGCTGAAGTGCTGAAGCGGGTGGGCGAGAGCGGCTTCCTGCAGATGTTCATGAGAGCCACTGCCTGGGGCACCCCAGACCAAATCCTGTCCACTCTGGAGCAGCGCAAGGACCTTATCGGCCCCTTTGAGTACACCACCGCCTTCCGCTACGGCGGCATCCCCTTCGAGGAGGCCGAGGCATCCATGCGGCTGTTCGCCTCCGAGGTGCTGCCGGTCCTGCAGAGCTGGGAGTGAGCGCAGACGCCGGGCGATCGGGCCCAGCTGGCCCCCTCCGTTGAGAAAACCGCCACCGCCGGCCGAGCAAAAGCTCGACCGGCGGTGGCGCGGGGTGGGGAAGGAACGGAAGGCGGCGGCTCAGCGCAGGGGGACCGCCGCCGTGGTGGCCATGGTGCGCCACACTCCGAACCAGCCCTGGCCGCCGAAGAGCCGGTCGAAGCAACGGCGCAAGGACATCGCACGGCGAACTTGACGTGACTGCGTGGTGGTGGGCTCGTTTTCGCCGACCTGGTCGTCATCGAGCTGGTTGTTGACCGTCGTGGATTCGGTGGTGGGTGTCGACGGAGAGGATTGCCCGCCTCCAGATTGCACCGGAGCAGCCACCGTGGTGCGGGGAGAGGCTTGAGGAACGAACTGCGGCTGAGTGGTTGCCGGCTGTGCGGGTGCCGGTCGGGTGGTGGTGGTGGTGGTCGGTTGGGTTGGTGCCGGCTGTGTGGGTGCCGGTCGGGTGGTGGTGGTGGTGGTCGGTTGGGTTGGTACCGGCTGGATGACTGCGGGCTGGGTGACGGGCGGCTGGGTG
>JANPEN010000025.1:0-2021 GCA_031422955.1 Acidimicrobiia bacterium | reverse complement strand
CGTCGTCGTGGGCACCGAGCGTGGCATGCAGCCGGCCCAGGTAGCGGTCGGCGGCGCCGTAGCAAGCGATGCCGGGCACGTACACGAGCAGTCCTGCGTACGGTTCCAGCATCGGCAGTACGAGACGGGCGATGGGTTGGTGGTCGCATGCGAACGCTGCGTCAGCGAGGTAGCTCAGCACGCCCGGCAGCACTGAGTCCTGTGGCAGTGTTGCCAGTTCGTCGGCGGCCAGGCGGTCGAGCAACGCCACCGCTTCGGTGGTCATGCCACTCTCGGAGTACATGGCCACGAGTCCCGGCGCCCAGACGCTGCTGTCTCCTCGGAGGCGCGAGGTGAGTTCGAGCACGGGGCGGACCTCGGCGAGCCGCCCTTGCTCCCGGCGGATCGAAAACATTTGCATGCCGTAGGCGCCGTCGTCGTGATGGCTGATCTCTGACCAGGTTCGGTACTGCTCGGTGGCGGCTTCGGCGTCGGTGAAGCGGCCCTCGGCCAACGCCAGCGTCAACTCGTTGCCCGCCTGCGAAAGCAGGTATAGCGGCTGACGGAACCGCTGGGCCAGCTCACCATGGCGGGCGTGGTAGCCGGCGAGACGTGCCGGGTCAGCTCGGACGAAGAGGCGGAGCATTACCTTCAACAGCAGACGGAGCTGGGAGAACTCGTCGTGTTCGCGCTCCGCGACGGCGAGTCCATGCAGGCCCAACGCGAGCTGCTCGTCCACGTTGTCGGGCAGCACCGTCGCAAACAACCGGGTGTGGATGGCATCGATGAGCAATCGGTGGTTCTCGAGCACACCGGCGAGGGCGATGGCCTCCTCCCCCGCTCGTCGGCTCGCGTCTTCTTCGCCGCAAAAGGCAAGCGCTCCGGAGAGGGCGCCCAGCAACTCGCATCGAGTGGTCGGGTCGGTGTCGCCGGCGAGCGCCTCCCGCAGCAATGCGACCGCCGGCCCGCCGTGCAGTGCGCCACGCCAGATGGCCTCGGACAGCACCCGGGCGGCACGTTCCAGTTGGCCGCCGCCTCCAGGAACCCGAGCACGTCGCGCCGCCTCCTCACAGCAGCGGATCGCCTCGGTCGAATCTCCCGAGCGAGCGAACGCCGTCGCCAGATCGACCAGCAGATCCGCTCTGTCCATCTCGTCATCGACGACGGCGAGACCGTGTTGCAGGACCGCGATGGCATCGTCGAAGGAGACGGTCTCCAGTGAGATCCCGGCCGCTTGGCGGGCGTAGCGCACCGCGGTGGCGGGCGGTTCAAGCGGTACGGCGGCCGCATAGTGACGGGCGAGCACGGCGGCCTCGCCGTCGCCCCGCGCCTTGAGCGCGCTGGCCACAGAGAGGTGATGATGGGCCCGGTCGCTGGGCGACAGCGAGTCTTCCAGCGATTGGCGGACGAGGGCGTGAAGAAACGCGAATCGACCCGGACCGAGCTCCACGAGCAGTCCTGCGTCAACCGCTTCGGCCATGTCGGTGAGCACGGACTCGACGCTTTCCTGGGTTGCGGCCGAGACCAGCCGTACCTCGAAGGTCTGGCCGACGCATGCCGCCACTTCAAGCGTTCCGCGGGCACCGTCCCGAAGTCGGGCGACGCGCTGATGCACCATCTCTCGCACCGATCGCGGCGTGTCGTGGGAATGCAGGACGTCGACGTTCCAGCGGCCGCCGTCCCGTCGCACGCGGCGGGTGTTGACGAGATGTTGCCAGGACTCCGCCAGCAGGAACGCGTTGCCGTTGCTTCGCTCCGCCAGCTGGCGAACGACGGCTTCGAGCTGACCAGGAAGCGTCTCCGCCAGCGTTCCGGTTGCATTGGCGACGAAGCGCCGCACCGCCGCCTCGTCGAAACGCTCGAGGTTGACACGCTCCACACCGAACATGCGCGCCAGCGTGGGGAGGGCATCAACGTACGCCCCGGTACGGTCCCCCGTGGTGTCGCGTGCCGTGGCCAACACGCAAACTCTCTCGAGCCGTCCCGATCGCAGCACATGCTCGAGCAGCCGCAGAGTCGGCCGCTGGGCCCAATGGACGTCG
>JANPEN010000024.1:0-6369 GCA_031422955.1 Acidimicrobiia bacterium | reverse complement strand
GGCGGGGGCCGCGCCGGTTCAGCTCCGGAAGCCGGGCGAAATAGGAGGGGAACGAGCCGAAGCCGGCGACGAGCCGCTCGACGAACTCGTCCTCGCTGGAGGCGTGTAGAAGCGGGTTGGTGGCCCGTTCGCGACCGAGTGTGCTGGTGCGTTCGGCGGTGCCGGGTGCGGAGCAGAACGATCCGGCCCCGTGGGTGGGGTAGACGGGCAGGTCGTCGGGCAGATCATCGAAGCGTCGCAGCGACCGGTACATCTGGTGGGCGAGGGGCACTGCCAGTTCGGGGCCGCACAGGTCGGTGCGCCCCACGGTGCCGACCATCAACGACCCGCCGGTGAACAGTCCGACCGGTATGCGGTTGTCATCGAGGATGTAGGCGTGATGATCCGGTGTGTGACCTGGTGTCGCCACGGCAACGATCGAGACACCTCCGCCGAGTTGAACGCGTTCGTGGTCCCATACCGGGCGGTGCGGGGTTTCGAGCCGTGACGCGGCGGGGGCGACGAACGTGGCGCCGGCGCGTGCGGCGAGACCGGGGCTGCCGGTCACATAGTCGGCGTGGGAGTGAGTGTCGATCGTCCAGGCGATGCGCAGACCCTGCTGTTCGGCGAGTGATTCGTGCGCCGCCGGGAAGCGGGGCGGGTCGATGACCGCCGCGCTGCCGTCGCCCAGGTCGATCAGGTACGACAGGTGGCCCACGCCCTCGTCGACGAACTCGTGGATCCGCACCATCTGACCTCCTCAAATGCTGGCTTGAATACTGTCGGCTGGTGGGGTAGCTTGTCAAGGAAGTCTTTAAGGAGGTGTTCGGTGGGAGATCGGGCAGCGAAAGACGCATTGTTCGAGGGGTTCGCCGAAGTTGCCAAGGCGCTCGCCAACGGGCACCGCGCCGAGCTCGTGGATGTGCTCGCCCAGGGTGAACGCCATGTGGAGGACCTGGCCGACGAGATCGGCCAGAGCGTCGCCAACACGTCGTTTCACCTCCGTTCGCTGGCCTCGGCCGGCCTTGTCCTCACGCGGCGCGAACGGACCCGTATCTACTATCGGCTGGCGTCGGACCCAGTGAGCGACCTGTGGGCTGCTCTGCGCGCCGTAGCGCAAGCGCATCTCAGCCAGCTCGAGGATCTCGCTGCCGCCTATCTCGGTGACCGCGACCAACTCGAGCAGATCAGCCGGGCTGAACTCGCTCGACGACTCGACGCTGGTGACGTGGTGGTGATCGATGTCCGGCCGCCCGCGGAGTACGCGTCGGGTCACATCGCGGGGGCCTGGTCGATCCCGATCGACAAGCTCGCCCGCCAGCTCCGCCGTCTCCCCGACGGGGTTGAGGTGGTCGCGTACTGCCGTGGCCACTACTGCGTGTTTGCCGATGACGCCGTACGTCTCCTACGCCGGCGTGGCCGTGTCGCACGCCGCTTGGAGGACGGCTATCCCGAGTGGCGCCATGCCCAACTCCCCGTCCAGACAGGAGCCGCGTCATGAACGTGCTGATCATTCTGCCGGGCCCCGCATACGGCGACGAGCGTGCGTACAACGGGTTGCGGCTCGCTGGGAGCCTCGCCAAACGTGACGGCGTGATCGTCCGCGTCTTTTGTTTCGGTGACGCCGTCGGTTGCGCGATCGCCGGCCAGAAACTCCCCGACGGCTTCTACCACCTGGACCGCATGGCCACTTCCGCCGCCCGCCACGGCGCCGAGATCGGGCTGTGCGGCAGCTGCATGGACGCCCGGGGCATCAGCGACACCATGCTCATCCGCGACGCCCGCCGCTCCAGCCTCGACGAGGTCACCGACTGGGTCTTGTGGGCCGACAAGACCATCACCTTCTGACCCATGACCACCAGGACGAGCAACACGGCGTATGCGACATACGGGCACCCACATCGACCTCTGCGACAACCCTTTGATGCCCCCTGTGTCGAATACGGCCCGGCCATGAGCGACACCCGCTGCGGTAAAGCCGTTCCGAGCGCGACCGCCGCATCATCCGGCCAGGAGCAGTGGGCTGAGCGCCACCGCTGTTGCCGCTGCGGTCGCCTGGCTAGCTGGTGCGTCGCTGTCCATTGCCGGTCAGGCGTTAGCGGCGCAGGTCGCCTCTGTGATCGCGCTCGTGGCTGGCGGGTCGACTTTCGTCCCCGAGCATTCCGTACCATTTGGCATGGTCGGCTCGGGGCGGGGATGCTGATGACTATCGCGACCATCGGTGCGGTGCTGCTCGGCGAGAGTGGAAGACGGCGCGGTCGCAGTCGTGCCACAGCTGTGAGCGGCGGCCGGGCTGGAGACCCGTCACATCCGCAACGAGCCTCGTTACCGGCTCGGCCAAGCGGGCCGATCCGGCGGTGGTCATGGGCGCGCGCCCGCATCGGAATGTCGAGCACTGGTCAGGTCAGGTCCCCGGTGAGGGGTGAGGCCCCGCCGCCGACGTCGATGAGGGCGGCATCGGAGTGGTCGAGGCTGGCGGCGCTGAGCGCGAGGGACGCGCCCAGCGCGTTCTTGGTGTCGGCCTGTGACGAGGATCGGTGCAGGATCCTGAACGCGAGGGGCTATTCGGGTGCCGGCGGGGGCCGTTGCGGTCTGGCAGCGGGTTGGGGAAAGTGGTCGTAGAGCGCAGCGAGGTGCTCGATGTCTTTGGCTCGGCGGAGTAGTTCCTTGGAGCGGATCAGGTCGGCCAGGGCTCCGACCGGGATCTCGATGTCGCCCCTGCGTACTGTTGTCGACCTGGTGATGAGGGGGAGGGGATATGAGACGATGATTGTGGCCACGAGTTGTGAACGCGATCCGGGGCGGCTTGGAGCAGCCGGCGGCCTCGGTCTCAAAAACGACCGTTTGTGACAATCGGGTACTACGCGCGTGCGTCGGGCGCCAGGAGTACAGCGGAGACCAGCCGAGTGCCTCCTTGGCTCGCCCCTTCCCGAGGAACGCAGCGTAGAGACGATCGGCGGCCGCTTCGGGCGATGTGGGGCGAAGGGTCGGGTACGATCCAGCCGGCGATGGGGCTCGCCCATGAACCGCCCACGGTGGGCTGATGGCTCCTACGATCGACAAGGAGTCACGATGTTTACCACCGCGCTCGTAGCCGTCGCCGGGGCGATCGGCGCAGTTGTCCGCTACCGGATCGGGCTGGCCGTCGGGCTGCGCTCCTTCCCGTGGGCGACGCTCGGCATCAACGTCACCGGTTGCTTCGTCCTGGCCATGGTCCTGGCGGGGCCGGGCGCCTCCCGCTGGTCATCGGCTACGACCACCGCTGTCGCCGTCGGACTCTTGGGGGCCTACACCACGTTCTCGACCTTCGGGTACGAGACCTTCACCTTGCTGCGAGGGGGGCGAACGGCGGCGGCCGTCGGCTACGTCGCGCTGTCGCTCGCCGCCGGGCTGGCCGCCTCCGCCCTTGGGTACGTCTCCGGCCGCGCCGTTGCCTAGTGCCAGGCGCCGTCGTCTCGGCGGGCCTGGCGGTGGGCGGAGCGGCCGCGATCGTCTGCGGGACCGAGCGTTTTGCCGAGAACCTGGCGCGCGCCTCGAGGCGCCTCAAACGTGAGCACGTTCGCGCGTGCCCTGCTCCTCGCTGGTGCTGAGCCGGAGGAACTTGCGACAGCAGTCGCCGCGACCCTCCGGCACGCTCCTGCCATCGCCTTCGGTGACGTCGTTGGTGCCAACGTCAGCATCTGCTTGGTAGCGCTCGGCGTCGGCGCCCTGCTCGCCCCCTTGCCGTTCGGCCGGGGTGTGTTCCGGTATGGGCTGCTCGAGCTGCCCGTGGGCGCCACCGCCGAAGCTTTCGCCTGGGACGACGCCGACCGGGATCTTGTCGGCCGGCGTCGGGATGACAAGAACCGGCTGGGCCTCAGCCTGCAGCAGCGCACGGCCTCGCCGCCGGCCAAACCGGCAGCGTTCAGGATCCTGCACGGATCCTCGTCACGGGCCGTGTCAGCGCTGCTTGTCAGGTGCCCGCTTGGTCCAGACCGCGTCCCAAATGGGAGTCGGGGTCGGCGTTCACTCCCGGCGATCTTCGCTGAGGTCTGACCCCCGAGGCGGCTTGCGGGCCAGGAATGCGTGGCCGTTCACGTCGAAGGCTCTGGCGTTCGGCTCACCATGCGCGCCGCCGAAGGTGTCCACGCCCGGCCCGGCGGTCACGTTGAGGAAGCCCACGTCGGTGAGCATTTGGATCCAGCCTGCACACGGCAGGCCACCGGCGATTCAACCGGTCCACAGGTCGATCTGGCGCATGGCCTCCTCCGGCACCGGGTTCCCGTTGGCGATGTCCGCGAACTGCAGCACACCGCCCGGGCGCAGCACCCGCCACACCTGGTCGAACACCGCCCGCTTGTCGGCGCACAGGTTGAACACGCCGTTGGAGATGACGACGTCAGCCCAGCCGTCCTCGACGGGGAGCCCCTCGGCGAGCCCTTCCCGGAACGTGACGTGGTCGAGCCCAAGCTGCTCGGCGGTGGCGCGCGACTTAGCCAACATCTCCTCAGTCATGTCCACCCCGACCACCTGGCCTTGCGCGCCGACCTTGGCGGCGGCGATGAAGCTGTCGAACCCGGCGCCGGAGCCGACGTCCACGACCCGTTCGCCGCGCTGGAGGGGGCGGAGGCTGAACGGGTTGGCGACCCCGGCGAAGGACTCGACGGCCCGGTCCGGGAGGGCGTCGACCAGTTCGGGGTCGTAGCCGAGCCGGGCTGCGAGCGGTCGCCCGGTGTGGAAGTGGAACTCCCCGTCGGGATGCACGGCGACCTCGCGGTATTTGTCTCGGACCTCAGCCCGCAGGGCTTCAGCGTCCACGATCACGTCCTGGCTCATATCCCACGCTCCTCAGCTGCACCGTCGCCCCTGAGGCTCGGTCGGTAGCCGAGCACACACGGTTGCTCCAGTATTCTACAGATTATAAGAGGATGGTAGAGTCGCTGGCGTGGCATCGAAGGCTGACTTGTTCGAGGCGGTGGCCCGCACCGGTCGGGCGTTGGGGAGCGGGAAGCGGCTGGAGCTGCTCGACCTGCTGGCCCAGGCGGAGCGGTCCGTGCAAGAGCTCGCTGCGGTGGCGGACCTGAACGTGACGACGGCGTCGGCGCACCTGCAGGTGCTGCGTGACGCCGGCCTGGCGGTCTCCCGGCGGGAGGGGACGCGGGTCTTTTACCGGCTCGCCGGGCCTGAGGTCGCTGTCTTGGTGGCGGGCCTGTGCCGGCTGGCGGAGACCTACCGGCCCGAAGTGCAGGCGGTGCTCAGCTCCTACCTGGTGGCTGACGACGTGCGGGTGCTGTCACGGGCAGAGCTGCTGGAGGCCGCAGCAGCAGGCGACGTCGTCGTGCTCGACGTGCGCCCCGCCGAGGAGTTCGCCGCCGGTCACCTGCGGGGCGCGCGTTCGATGCCGTTGGACCAGCTCGCCGAGCGGCTGTCGGAGATCCCGGTGGACTCCGAGGTCGTCGCCTACTGTCGGGGCCGCTACTGCGTGCTGTCCCTGCAGGCGGTGCGCGCGTTGGGAGCGAGCGGCCGGCGGGCGGCGCTGAGCGCTGAAGGCATCCTCGACTGGTTAGGCAGCGAGGTACCCCTCGATACGCAGAGCCCACGGTGGTGACGCCGAACCCTGTAGATAGCTGTTTCGAAAGAGGGGGATTGCCATGCCAGCAGCCACAGCCACAGGACAGCTGACCAGCTTCTACGGGGAGATGACCTCGCTTGATCGGGTGCGAAGGTCCTTGGAGCGCGACGGCGTGGACGTCGAACACCTCCAGGCTCGCGATCTGTACGAGCGGGACCTGGACTGCCAGAACCTGGGCGGTTTCGGGATGCTGGAGGTGATCGCGACGGCCGTAGCTGAGCGCGCAGTCCCCCAGCCGGGGGATCACGTGTTGGACGTCGGCTGCGGGATGGGCGGCCCGGGCCGTTTCCTCGCCGACCGCTTCGGCTGCACGGTGACGGGGATCGACCTGCTGCCCTTGCGGGTCGAGAGCGCGGAAGATCTCACGAAGCGCACCGGGCTGGCCGAGCGCATCTCCTACCAGGTGGCGTCCGTCACCGATCTGCCGTTCGAGGATGGGGCGTTCGCGCAGGTGTGGATGCTCGACGTCGGCATCCACGTGCGCGACAAGGCGGCCATGTTCGCCGAGATCGCCCGCGTGCTCCGGCCCGGTGGGCTGTTCGTGATGCACGACCAGATGGGCCCGTTGGCAAGGCGATGGCACCCGCGACCCGCCACGCTCCCTTCGTCGCGCCGTCGCTGCCCCAGCTGATCCGCTACGTGGAGGCCGCCGGCCTGCGCCTGGTGACATGGCAGGACAGCACCGCCCGGATCGTCGCCTACTTCCAGCAGATAAGGGAGCGTCTCGGCCCACCCGACGCGCAGCCGGACCACCAGGCTCCGTCGTGGCGGACGTGGAT
>JANPEN010000023.1:0-18315 GCA_031422955.1 Acidimicrobiia bacterium | reverse complement strand
CGAGCAAGCCCCGGTCCTGATCGGTGTCGGTCACGCTCAGCACCAGCCGACCATCTACGTTGCCCAACCCTCGCCCACCGACATCAATGACCCAGGCCAAGGGCAGGTGTAGCTGGAGTTCTATCCGGGCCGGGCTGGTGGTCACCTCGGCGGCGGCTTCTTCGCCTGAGGGCAAGGGGTGGGCCTGCACCACGATCTGCTGACGCCCCCGAGCGCGGCTGGAGGCCTGGAGCGAAACGGCGGTGGCTTGTCGGAGCTCGGCCAGGAACCGCTCCAGCAGCCGGGAGCGGTCCGAGGCGGCCAGCTCGGGATCCGCCCAGCGCCGCTCGGCTCGAACCAAACGACCCAGCTCCACCACCCGGGCCAGCTCGCTTCCGAACGAACGCAGATCAACACCGGCCGCCGCCGCTGACCGCAGGCGAGCACCCCCCGGTCGCCCCGCCCCCGGGCCGGCCCCACCCGAGCCCGCACCCATCGAAGCGGAACCGCCGGAGGCGGCGCGGGCCGAGCCCACCCCAGCGGGACCGGGCCCCGAACCGAATGCCGCCCGCCAACGATCCAGGAAGGCCAAACAGGCCGGCCGCTCCGCCCCCAGGGCCTGCAAGGCAACCTCGGCCGCCACATCGTGGTCGAGGAGCACCAGGCAGCCTCGATGCCAGCGCACCGTGTGACGGGCGCCCCCGCAGTCGAGTTGCACCACCGCGGCAGGTAGCTGGCGATACCAGCGACGCCGGGGCTCCGATGGACGCGGTGCAGGGCGCCCGCCCGACCAGATATCCGCCGCCGTCTGAGCGGCCCGGGCCACTTCGTCGGAGATCCCCGCGGCAACCGGCCCAGCCGGCCCGACCGGCCCAGAAACGGCTGGCCCAGACACGACCGGCCCTGGCTGGGGGGCCGCGGTCGAGGCAGGATCAGTCACGAACTCAGGCGGTCAGATCGATGGGCACCGAACGGGCCCAGGATGGCGCGGCTGGGGCATCGGTCCCGATGAGGCCGACCACCACCCGCACGCCACGAGGGGCGCCAAGCGGCCAGGGCGTCTCACCGTCGGTCAACACCACGATGACGTCGGGTCGGGGCCGGCGGGCCAGGGCCGCTTCGATCCCCACCCGCATGTCGGTTCCCCCGCCGCCCACCAACTCGACCTGGGAGGCCTGGGTAACCCGGCGCCCGGTGTGCAACGCGGCATCCACGCTCAGGACGGCCAGCCCCCCTACCCCGACCGAGCGCAACAGGCCCTCGACCTCGGCCAGTACCTGAGCCAACCGATCCTCGCCCATGGAAGCGGAGGTGTCACAGACCACCACGACCTCGGGTTGGGGCCGGCGCAAGGCCGGCAGGATCACGTTGGGCGAGGACCCTGCCCGCCGCGACGGCCGGCGATAGGAGTAATCGACCTGGCCACGGACGTCGGCCACGCAACGACGGATCTCAGCGGCCAAGGCTCGGCGCCAATCCACTTTCGAGCCCAGTCTTGCCTGGGCCCAACGCAACAGACCAGCCGGTACGGTGCCCGCCCGGCGGTGCTCAGCGGCGATCTCACCGGCCACCTGCCGGCGAATCAGATCGGCGGAGGCGGGACTGATAGCGGGCTGAGCGGCAGGGTCCTCCGCCCGGTCAGGCTCGGGCCCGCCGTGCTCCCCCGGCCGGTGCTGCCCGTGGGTGGCGCTGCCTCGATCGGGCCGGCCCCGAGACCCACTCCCCTCGGCGTCGCTCTCGCTACCGTCGAGCTGAGGCGGACCGCCCTCGCCATCGCTTGCCTGGTCCCCGTCGCTTGCCTGGTCCCCGTCACGGGCCTGGTCGTCTTCGACGTCCTGATCTGGCTGTTCAGCCTGGGCACGAACTGCGGCGAAATACTCTTCGGCTAGACGGCCCCGCGGCTGACCGAGATCGTCGGGCATGACCAGCTTGTCGCCTTCGGGCAAGCTCAACATCCCGGCCAGGTCGTCGTTGATCTCCGCATCCGCGGCATCGGACCAGGTGTCGGCGTCGGCAGGACCCAAACCCAGGGTGTCGGCTCGTTCGGCGTGCTCGCGCAACAGATGGTTGGCCTGCAACACCAGCAGGCTGCCCAGGGCCGCCACCGGCCAGCCGGCGGCTCGCTCGGCGTCCACGTAGAGCCGCCAGTGCCGGTCGGCGCTGATGGTGTTGTGGCCGGAGCGGTACACCACCGGAGAGGCGAACAACACCGAAGCCAGGTAGGGAAATCGCTGCGCCGCCCACAACCGGGCGGCGGCCACCTTGTGGCGTAACTCGGCTGAAGGCATCTCGCTCATCGCGACGCAGCCCCCGCCTCACCCAGCATTCCGGCGTCTCGCAGCAGGGGCAGAAAGGCCTTGATCTCCGGAGGGGCGGTGGCCCCGGGCGGGCGGCAGCGGGCCAGCAGCCGAGCGGCCACCGCGGCCACGTCGGGCGCCCGCTCACCGGCGCTGCCCAGCACCTTCCATCCGGCGTACCAGCGGGCCAGGGTCGGGTCCGCCATCACCGCGGCGGCCACCGAGGACAACGCCGCGTAGGCCCTATCGCCCCGTTCGGGCAGCACGAAGCTGGCTGGGTCGGCCAAAACGGCCTCGGGATCGGGTAGGTCGAGCTCGCGAGCCCAGCCCAGGAACTCCGAACCGGCACCGTCGCCTACCGCCCCCCGCACCAACTGGGAAACGGCATCCTCGGAGGCCTCACACGCCCGGGCGGCCGCCACCAGACGGGCGGTCATCTCCCAGGTTCTTGGGCTGGGCCAGCCCCGGCCGGCCGCAGCGGCGTCGGTGGGTGGGACCACCACCAGGGCCGGGCGCACGATGGCGAAGGCGGACACCAGCGCCCTGCTGGAGGCCAGCTGGCGTTCCCAGCCCGGCGGCAGGGTGGCCACCTGGGGGGCGGGGAAACCGGCGGCCATCCCCTCCGCGAAGCTGCGAGCGTCTACTGCCCAATCCAAATGGCAGAACCGATTGGCCAAAGGGGCGGAAAGATCCCACCCGTCCGCCGCCTGCTCGGGCGGGTTGGCCGCCGCCACCACCACGATGTCCTCCGGAAGGGCCAAATCGCCCACCACCCGTTCCAGCACGACCCGCAGGAGCGCGGCCTGCACGGCCGGTGGAGCGGTGGAAAGCTCGTCGAGGAACAGCAGACCACGGCCCTGGGTGGCCAGGCGCCGGGCCCAGGAAGGGGGCGCAAAGCTGACCTGACCATCGATGACCACTGGCAAGCCGGCGAAATCGCTGGGCTCGCGAATCGAGGCGATGACGACCTCGCAGGGCAAGCCGGCCGCGTCAGCCAGGGCCCGCAGGGCGCTGGTCTTACCGGTACCCGGAGCGCCCCAGAGCAGCACCGGCACCTGGGCGGCCACCGCTACCGAAAGCGCCTCGGTCGTGGCCGCCACCCTGCTCATGGGCCCAACCTAGCCGGCAATGACCGCCCCAGGAGCGGCACTCGCCCCCCCGCCCCCCGAAGGCTCCAACCAACGTCCAGGACTCGAGCCGGCCAGCTCAGGCCAACCAGCAGTCCGTTCCCAGACGCTGCGCCAGCACCGCCGCCGAGCCGACCAGCTCCTCGAAGCGATCGAGGATGGCCGTGCCGGGGCAATAGGTGCCGGCCATGTTGCGGTGGGCCACCACGTTGGGCAGGACCCGTTCGACGCCATTGATGGGGTTGCGGTAGAGCGATTGGCCCTGAGGGTCGAGACCGGTATTGGCGCAGATCATGGCCACCGTGCACTGCAGGGCCGCCCAGGCCGCATCGCTGACGTCGTTGTCGTCGAAGTCCCCGACCATGGCGATGCCGACGTTGCCGGCGTTGAAGTTGTAGGTGTGGGCGGCATTGACCAGCCGGGGCCCATCGGCGGTGCTGCCGGGATAGGTGTCGTAGAGCGGGAACTGCGTCCCACCGGAGTAGCGGCCCTCGAAGACGGTGCCGAACGGGTCGATCAACAGGTGATAGCCGATGTCACCGAAATCCCTGGACACGTGTTCGCGGTACACCGCCCGCACCAGATCCACTGACTCGCCCCCGCTGGCCGGTGTCCTGGTGGCGGTGTGATGGATGACGATCTTTTGCACGGGGTAGAAGGCCATCGGGTAATCGGGCTGGCCGGTTGGGGTCAGCCGCAGGGCCTCGTTGGCGCCCCAGCTCGGGCGGTTTCGATAGTTGGGAACCGCCGGAGGTCCCAGTGGCTCGGAATCATCCACGGACGGCTCAGCGGCCTCGCTGATGGCGGCGTCCTGGCTGTCGGGCGGGGTGAGCGAGCTCGCCCCGGCTGCAGCGGTGTCCGCCCCCCACACGCCAAAGGCAACCGTGGCGGCCAACGTTCCCACCCCACCCATGACAAAGCTTCGCCGGGTGGCGCTGCCTTCCGTTGGACGAGCGGCGCTGCCATCGGCGCGACGCCCGTCACGGTGATCATGGTGTTCGGTGCACATGGCGACTCCCTTCAAAGAGGTGAATCGCCCGCTCGGACACCGCGCAAGGGTCAGCCCTGACCCGCGTAGCGCGGTCGTGGCCCCCAACTGCGCTCCATTCCAGCCGATCTCGGTTCGAATTGCTACTCCGCTCGCTGCCGCGACGAAGTCGGCGACCCACATCGCCCCGCTCCGGCGCTGAGAACTAGGTCAGGCGTCGGTGTGGCGGCGCTGGACCACGAACTGGGTGGCGGCCTCAGGGTCGAGGGGGCGGGCCAGATGGTAGCCCTGCCCGCTGTTGCAGCCCAGGTCTCGGAGATGGGCCAGTTGGGATTCGTGTTCAATGCCTTCGGCCACGGTGTCCAATCGAAGCGATCGGGCCAAGTCGGTGATCGAACGCAGGTAGGCGTCCGCTTCCACCGGTTCTTCGTCCAAGGCGGCGATGAAGGATCGGTCGATCTTGAGCACGTCGATGGGCAACATGCGCAAATAGCCGATCGACGCATGGCCAGCCCCGTAGTCATCCACCGCGATGCGCACGCCGAGTTGGCGCAGCTGGCTCAAGATCCGAGCGGCTTCGGTCAGGTCGGCCACCAGCATGGTCTCGGTCAGTTCCAGGGTGACGCTGCGGGCGGGGACTTTGCTCAGGGCCAGTGCCTCGTAGACCTGGCTGACGAAGTTCGGCGAGCCCAGTTGGCGGGTCGACACGTTGACCGCCATGGACAATCGCTGGCCGAGCGGGCTGATCTGTTGCCAGCAGGCCAGTTGGCGCAGGGCGGTGTGCAACACCCACATACCGATCGGTACGATCTGGCCGGTAGCTTCGGCGGCGGGGATGAACTCCACCGGGGCTACCACCCGCCCGTCGGCTTTGTGCCAACGGATGAGGGCTTCGAATCCCTCCAGCTCGCCGCTTCCCAGGTTGAGCTTGGGCTGATAGACCAGCCGAAACTCCTCGTTGAGCAGGCCAGCGTCGAGGTCAGCCCGCAGCTGCAGGCGCTCCATCAACGTGGCGTGCATCTCGGGGGTGAACACGCTCACGCGGTTCTTTCCCCTGGCCTTGGCGTCGTACATGGCCGCATCAGCGTCGCGCAGCAGCGACACTACGGTGGAGCCAGGCGCGGCGGTGGCCACCCCGACCGAGCCGCCGATGGTCACCGGCCCTACATCGAGGGCGACGGGTACCTTGAGGTGTTCCACGATGCGCTCGGCCAGCGGATGGGCGTGATCCCCGATCAGCAGAAGGGCGAATTCGTCACCCCCGAGGCGCGCCACGCAGTCACGCTGCCGGGTGAGGGTGGACAGTCGGGCGGCCACGGTGATGAGGACTTCATCGCCGGCGCCGTGGCCCAAGCTGTCGTTGATCTCCTTGAACCCATCGAGATCGACCAGCACCACCGACACGGCCGAAGGATGATCGACCCCGCGCAGCGCGGTCTCAACTTGCTCGGCGAACCACAACCGGTTGGCCAGACCGGTGAGGACATCGTGGGTGGCCTGGTGGGCCAGATCTTGCTGCAGGCTGACACGATCGGAGATATCCCTGGCGTTGACCACCACCCCGCCGATGCTCGGCTCGTGGATGAGGTTGGTGATGTCGGTCTCAAGGTGGATCCGTTGCCCGTCGCGACGTCGGGCCCGCACCTCGACTCGCCGATGGGCCCCTCGCTGGTCGGAGACCTGGTGGAGGTGGCCGACCCACTGCTCGATGTCATCAGGATCGACGAAGAAGAAGGGGTCGATCTGTCCCAGCAGATCGGCGGTGGAGTAACCCAGCACCCGTTCCACCGACGGAGAGGCGTACAGCATGCGCCCGCTGTCGGCCCGGAACACCAACAGCACCTCGTCGTTATGGGCGACCAGGGCCCGCAGCCGCTCGTCGGCCATACGGTCCCGCTCGTGCAGCGCGGCCCGCTTGGCCGTGCGCAGGCCCCGACCGGTGATGACCACCGCGCAGAACCCTCCGGCCAGGCTGAGCGCCCAGATGGCCATGATGCTCTGGCGACTGGTGCGCTCGCTGCGCCGTTGGGCCTCCGTGACGGCCACCGACAGGGCCGAGTCCAGGGCCTCTGCCGCCGGATCGATGATCCGTTGATCGATCAGCTCCGCTTCCGCGCTATCCCGGACCTCACCCTTAGCGCGGGCCGGTTCGACCTCGGGGTTGGCGGCGTTGAGGTTCATGGCCTCCAGCCAGAGGTCGCGGCCATCGAGGAACGCGTCGAGCGACGTGCGAATGCCCGCCGCTAAGGAGGGGTCAAGGGCGTCGAGGTCGGCGAAGGCGGCGTTGAAGTCACGTTCGACCTGGCGGCGTAGCGCCTGGTTGTCAGCCACGGCGTCAACCTCGCCGCGTTCGAAGCGCTCCTGCTGCAGGATCAGCTCGGTGATGGTGGTGCGCGTCGCCGCCAAGCGAAGGGCGGCGCTGGCCTCGTGCTGGTTGCGTCATACCAATGAGCTGATAGCGCCTGAGCTACCCACGCACAGGCACACGGCGACGGCGGCGAGCAGCGAGCTGCGCAGTCGGGTGTCGAGTTGGCGTTGGAGGAGCTTGCGGTTGGGCGGGCGCATGGTTGGTCTGCGCCCACTGGCAGGGGCGCGACCGGATTGTCGACGACGAGGGCACCAGCCCTGAGCGCGGCGAACGGCGACCGGAGCAATTCCCCCAGGCAAGGCAGGCCCGCCGCGGCCAGGCCGGACGGGACTGCGCGCGCTAGCCCCCTACTGCTCGCCCAGACACCACGAAACCGGACTGCGCCCGGCCTGGCGCAGTGCCTCGTTGGCCCTGGAGAAGGGTCGGCTGCCGAAGAACCCGTGGTGGGCGGACAGAGGCGAGGGATGGGCCGATTCGATCACCACGTGGCGGGTCGGGTCGACCAGCGCCTTCTTCTTGCGGGCGTATGCGCCCCACAGCACGAACACCACCGGCTCGGTCTTGGCCGAAACCGCCCCGATAACCGCGTCGGTGAAGTGTTCCCAGCCCCGGTTGGCGTGGGAGCCGGCCGCCCCGGCCCCGACGGTGAGCACCGCGTTCAACAGCAGCACCCCTTGGCTGGCCCAACCGCTGAGGTCGCCGTGGGCTGCTGGGACGCAGTCCACGTCGGCCCGCAGCTCTTTGAAGATGTTCTGCAGGGACGGGGGAAGGGCTACCCCCGGGCGCACCGAGAAACACAGACCGTGGGCCTGACCCGGACCGTGGTAGGGGTCCTGGCCCAAGATCAGCACCTTGACCTGGGCATGGGGGGTCAGATGCAGCGCCGCGAAGGTGTCCGCGGGGGCCGGGTACACCCCACCTTGGGCTCGGGCGTCGGCGACGAACTGTTGCAACGGCGCCCAGTAGGCCTTGGTCAGCTCGTCTCGTAGCAGCGGGTTCCAGTCGGTGGTGGTCACACGTCGGCCATCGCCTCTGCCTCCCCGGCGCCGGGGACCGCTCCGCCCGCAGCCTGCTCGGCCCGGAGACGATCGAAGATGGCTGGCGGTTCCCGCCACGGATCGGCCAGGGTGGAAGTGCCGGCGGCCTGGATGGCCCGCCACACCCGCTCGGGGGTGGCGGGCATGTCCAGGTGGCGCAGGCCGAGGTGGGCCAACGCGTCGATCACCGCGTTCTGCACGGCCGGGGTGGCGCCGATGGTGCCCGCCTCACCGATGCCTTTGGCACCCAAAGGGTTGAGCGGGGTGGGGGTCTGGGTGGAGGACACCTCGAAGGAGCAGAACTCCGCCGCCGACGGCATCAAATAGTCGGCCAAGGTGGCCGAGCGGGGGTTGCCGTCGGCATCGAAATGGACCTGTTCCCACAGGGCCTGGCTGATACCGGAGGCCACCCCGCCGTGCTGTTGGCCAGCCAGGATGAGCGGGTTGATGACCGTGCCGGCGTCATCCACGGCGATGTGGCGCAACGGCACCACCCGGCCGGTGTCGGTATCTACCTCGACCACCGCGATGTGGGCGCCGAAAGGGAACGTGGCCCCGGCCTGGCTGAAGTCGAGCTCGGCGGCCAACGGGGCCGGGCTGGCCTGGGCCAACGCCGCCCAGGTCAAGGCGGTGGCGGGCACCCCGGCCACCCCAACCCGACCGTCGTCGTGGACGACCACATCTTCCGCCGAGCATTCGAGCAGGTCGGAGGCGAGCTTGCGGGCCTGGTCCCAGACCGCCTCGGTGGCCCGGTACACGGCGCTGCCGCCCAGCTGCAGGGAACGAGACCCGCCCGTGCCACCGCCCCTGGGCACCAGGCTGGTGTCGGATTGGACAAGCTTGACCGCCTCGATGGGGATGCCCAGGCGGTCCGCCACGATCATGGCGAAGGTGGTGGCGTGGCCCTGGCCGTGGGCGGAGGTGCCTACCCGCATGACGGCGCCGCCTTCGGGGGTGATCTCCACCGCCCCGAACTCGTCGCTGCTGCCGCCGGCGGTGATCTCCACGTAGCTGCACAGCCCTATGCCGAGCTGGCGCACCTCGCCGGCCTCCCGGCGCCGGGCCTGCTCGGCTCGCAGCTCGTCGTAGCCGGCCAACTCCAGCACCCGATCCAGGGGGGCGGTGTAGTCCCCGCTGTCGTAGGTCACTCCGGTGTGGGTGGTGAAGGGGAACTGGTCGGGGGTGAGGAAGTTGCGGCGCCGCAGCTCGGCGGGGTCGATGCCCAGCTGGCGGGCGGCCTGATCGACGATGCGTTCCACCATGGAAGCGGCCTCGGGACGACCAGCACCGCGATAGGCGCCGGTCGGTGTGGTGGTGGTGATGGCACAGGCGATGTCGACGCTGAGCTTGGGCATGCGGTAATTGCCCTGGGACATGCGCCGGGTACCGCCGGGCAACAAGGTGCCAATGCCGGGGTAGGCGCCGCTGTCGCCCAGGATGCGGGCCCGCAGCCCGGTGAAGGTGCCGTCGTGCTTGCAGCCCAGCTCGACGTATTGGACCTGGGCGCGGGAGTGGGGCAGCGCCACCATGTCCTCGCTGCGGGTCTCGGTCCACGTGAGCGCCCGGCCCAGCTTGAGGGCGGCGGCCGCCACCACCGCGTACTCGGGGCTGGTCCCGGCCTTGCCGCCGAAACCACCGCCGACGTGGGGGGCAATGACCCGGATCTGGGCGACTGGCAGGTTCAGCAGGCCGGCCAGGGCGGGCTGGATCAGGTGCGGCATCTGGGTGGAGGCATACACGGTGAGGGCGCCGTTGGGGCCGGGCACCGCCGCGAAGCTGTTGGGCTCCATGGGCACCACCGCCACTCGCTGGTTCTCGAACCGGCCGCGCACGACCACGTCGGCGTCGGCGAAGAAGTCTTCTTCGAAGGGGTCGATGTGGGAGAAGGCCACGTTCGAGCCGTGGGCGGCGAAGACGATGGGCTGGTGGGCATCGAAGGCGGTTTCGGGGTCGACCACCGGGGCGAGGGTCTCGTAGTTGATGACCACCGCCTCGGCTGCGTCACTGCCCTGGCTGGGGCTCTCGGCCACGATGGCCACCACCGCTTCGCCGACGAAGCGCACCACGTCGGTGGCCAGCGGCGGCCGGGCGAAGACGTCCGCCACCGGGGCGAAGGTGTGGAAGGGGGCCAGGCCCAAATCGGCGGCGGTATACACCGCCAGCACGCCGGCCATGCCGGCGGCTTGGGTCGTGTCGACGCTGGCCAGACGGGCGTGGGCCACGTTGGAGCGCACGAAGATGACGTGGGCTTTGGTGCCGATTTCGGACGCCACTAAATCCAGGTTGTCGATGTAGGTGCCCTCACCTCGCAACAGCTCGGGATCTTCGATCCGCCGCACCGCGTTGCCCAGTATCGATCCTGCCATGGCGCCCGAAGCTAGCGCCGCCATGGAGCCACCCGGCCCACCCCCGACCCGGAGGCGGAACTTTTCTCCCGTCCGAGCTTCGCTGTCATACCCCCTCCGTAGAGTTCGTCTCGACTTCCCCCTTGCCAGTTTGAAACAGCAGCAAGGACCAGACAGATGGACAGTTCAATCACCCTCGTGGGCAACCTGACCAGGGATCCGGTGCTCCGGGTCACCGCCGGCGGGCTCGCCGTGTGCGAGATGGGCCTGGCGGTCAGCCGCCGTTGGCGCACCAATGAGGGCGACGCCAAGGAGAACACCAGCTTCTTCTCGGTGGTCGCCTGGGGTGGCCTGGCGGAGCATTGCGCCGCCTCGTTGCATAAAGGTGAACTCGTCATGGTGGTCGGCCGGCCGGAACAGCGCAGCTGGCAAACCGACAACGGCGAGCGTCGCAACACTGTCGAGGTGGTGGCAGACGATGTCGGCCCGTCGTTGCGTTGGGCCACCGCGGTGATCGAGCGCACCGCCCGCTTCAACGAGGTCGCCGCCTGATCAGCCACCCGCACCTCTGAACACAGCCGGGGGCGTTGGGAACGCCACCGGCTGGGCTCATGTCATGTCATGTCATGGAGTGCCGAGTCCCAGTCGTCTCGGAGCCGCCCGTTACCCCTTCCCGTCTCGGCTACCCACCGGTCACAGGACGAAGGTGCCGAGCCGCTGCGCGGCGTTCATGACGGCGAGCGTCATCCCGGGGTCCTTGAGCGGGCGGGTGGCGGTAGGCGCTGCGAGAAAGGCGGGTGCCGCGCGCTCCCAGAGCGCGAGGCACCGGCCCGGCCCCCAAACCGAGGATCCAAACGCCAAACCGTGCAGGTGCTGGTGGTGCCGGTAGATCGTGCGGGACCAGTCCCGGCAGACGCCACGAGGCCCCGTCCGGATTGCTTGGTTGCCGCCCGCCCTAGTCACCCAACCTCCGTTGAGATCGAGCAGGGTGAGCTGCTCCGTCGTCTCGAGCATCGTGATCGCGGGTTGCCGCAGGGCGAGGTCGAAGGGCCCGACGCCGCCACCATCGTCCTGGAACCATTCCGCCAGAGCGGCAACGAAGGCGTCAGGGCCTGTCGTGAAATAACCGATGCGTCGGCTCGGGTGATTCCGGCGCGGGAGTGGCTGGTGGTCGAAGCGGCTCTTGGTCGGCCCGAAGGCGCGGAGTTCGTTCCATGCCGTGGGGTGCGCGCCGCCCAGGGTATGCACCCGCACCAGCGCGGACCCCGCCGGCAGCACGAGGAGCTCGTCGAGGCCCGGGATCGTGTCGCGTATCCGGGCGTTGTCGGGGCGGGCGAGCCGCTCAGTCACAGGTCGGTAGCCAGCGCGGCCGCCGTCTGCGGGGCCCCGCCGGTGGCGAGCCAGGACGCGGGGCTGACCGGCTCGTCGTCGATCTCGAGGTCAACGTTGGACGTCGTGAACCAGTGGTCCACAGTCAGGGGGTGAAGCGCCGGGTCAATGGCGCGGAGAACCGCTTTGAGACCAGGCAGGAGCTTTGTGTCGACGATCTGCCAGCGCGGGAAGCATCGTTCGTCGCCGGCCGTGAACGCGTAGAGGCTTCGGTCGGAAACCCGTTGCGACACCCGGGTGCGGTCGACGCCGAGCAGTTCGGCCATCGCGGCGTCACCGATGACGGATCTGGCCAGCAACGCCGCCAACGCGTCGATCAGTCGCTGGTCGTTGCCGCGTCTTGCCCGGGTGTCGAACTTCGCGCCAACCGCGGTCCACCGGTCGCGCTCGGCCGCTGGGAGCGTGCTGATGGCGCTGTGGCGCTCTGCCGCGTCCGCGGCGGACTCCAGGAGGGCAACGACGAGTGTTGCGTCACCGCCGCCGCGGCCTGCCACCGCCGAGAGCCGGTCCAGCGCTGTCTCGCCCTTGCGCTTCAAGCGCTCTGGGACCGCAATGCGGAGTCGATTCTCAACTTCCCTCATCGGCTGAGCCACAGTGAGAGCCTATCTCGACGCAGGCACGCACGGCGTCGCCCGCGGTGCGTCCACGTACTGTCCGGTGCAACCCGAGGCCAGGGGTCAGTAGTGCCAGGGGTACGGCGTCCAATCCGGCGGGCGCTTCTCGAGGAAGGCGTCACGGCCTTCGGTGGCTTCGTCGGTCATGTAGGCCAGCCGGGTGGCCTCGCCGGCGAAGAGCTGCTGGCCCACTAGGCCGTCGTCGATCAGGTTGAGGGCGTACTTGGCCATGCGCTGAGCGGTGGGGCTCTTGGTGTTGATGATGCGCCCCCATTCCAGGGCGGTGGCCTCGAGCTGGTCGTGGTCCACCACCCGGTTGACCGCGCCCATCTGGTGGGCTTCCTCGGCGCTGTACTCCTGGCCCAGGAAGAAGATCTCCCGGGCGAACTTCTGGCCCACCTGGCGGGCCAGGTAGGCGGAGCCGAAACCCCCGTCGAAGCTGGCCACATCGGTGTCGGTCTGCTTGAAGCGACCGTGCTGGCGGCTAGCCAGGGTCAGATCGCACACCGAGTGGAGGCTGTGCCCACCCCCCGCCGCCCAACCGGGCACCACGCAGATGACCACCTTGGGCATAAAGCGGATCAGCCGCTGGCATTCCAAGATGTGCAGCCGCCCGGTGCGGGCGGGGTCGATGGTGGCGGCGGTATCGCCGTCGGCGTAGCGATAGCCATCCCGCCCCCGAATGCGCTGGTCGCCACCGGAGCAGAACGCCCACCCGCCGTCGCGGGGCGAGGGCCCGTTCCCAGTCAGCAGCACACAGCCGATGTCGGTGGCCATGCGGGCGTGGTCGAGGGCGCGGTACAACTCATCCACCGTCGAGGGCCGGAAAGCGTTACGGATTTCTGGCCGGTTGAAAGCGATGCGAACGGTGCCGTGGGCTTTGGCCCGGTGGTAGGTGATGTCGGCGAAGTCGAACCCGCCGAGTTCGTCCCATGCGGAGGCGTCAAAGATCTCAGAGACCATGGGCACCCGTGCTAGCAGCTGCGGGCCCGGTTCGTTCAGCCGAGGGGCACCTAACCGGCGGGGGCCAGGGTCACCGAGCGAATCTCACCGAACTCGCGCTCCAGCTTGTCCCAGCTACGGCCGGTGTCGGCGGACACGAAGACCTGGCCGAACACGCTGGCCGCCACCACATGGCCGGGCAGGGACGGATGGGTGGCCATCCAGTACACCGTCGAGTTCGGCTCGCTGGGCAACGTTGCCCGCTCGAAGCTGGCCCCTCCGTCACGGCTGACCTCGATGGCACCCACCCGACCGGGGATGAAATCCCCGCAGCCGACCAGCACCGTCTGGGGGTCGTCGGGCCACACGAATACGCCCCGGCAGTAGGCGTAGGGGTTGCCGCTGCCCTTGGCGAAGCCGTCGAAGGAGCGCCAGTCCCAACTACTGCCTCGGTCCTGGCTGGTGGCGAGCCCGAACGGGGTGGTGACCAGCAATTGGGCCGCGCCGGTGTCGTCGCGACGCAGCGCCAGGCCGTGGATGTCGTCATGGAAAGGCGTCTCACCGATCCCGCTGAGGTGCTCCCAGCTGTCTCCGCCGTCTGCAGAGTGGTAGATGCCGTCCACCTCGACCCCCATCCACAGGTGCTGCGGGTCGAGCGGGTCGATCACCACGTTGGTGATACGCGGGGTCCCGATGGGGCAGTTCGGCCCCAGCCCCGTCGACAGCTCCTCGAAGCTGGCGCCAGCGTCCCGCGAGCGGAACAGCCCCGGCCGGCCGCCCACGAAGAGGGTGTCGGGCTCGGTCGGGTGACAGGCCAGGGACCACAGTTCCTGGGCCGGCAACTCGGTGTTGATGGGCTCCCACAAGTAGCCCCGGTCGGGGCTGCTGAACAGCCCGGCCCGGTCGGACACGGCGTAGACCCGGGCCGGGTCGTGCGGGCTCACGGTCATGGCGCGCACGTTGCCCTCCGGGTTCATGTGGCGGTACACGTGGCGGAACTTGCCGCCCCCGTCGAAGCTGAACCAGGCGCCGGCTCCGACCGTGCCCACCCCGATCGTCGTCCCCGCAAGCGAACCGGCTAGCGAACTTTCCGACATGGCCTCTACCCCCTGATCACGGGCGTCCCCCACCCGTTGTTGGCGAATCCTACGCCTCCGACACCGGCAAGCGCGGCGACAACCCGCCCGCCGACCATCAACGCCAGGGAGCCAAGCGGGCCTCGGTGTCAGCGATGGCGTAGTCGGTGCCGTACTCGTAGCGCATGGCGTCGGCCAGGGACAGCCCGGCCCCAGCTCGGTATAGATCTTTGTAGGCCACAAGTGAATCGGCGCTATTGGCAGCAATCTCTGCTACCAATGCGTCCACCGCGGCATCCAGCTCGGCCCGGGGGACGCAGAGCGCCGCCATACCCAACCGCATGGCATCGTCACCCTTGATGGAACGAGCGGTATAGGAGAGCAGCTTGGCTGCCTGGTTTCCCACTGACCGGGGCAGGCGAGCGCTCATGGCCCAGGTCGGGCGCAGACCGAACTTGGCGTGGGTATCACCCAGGGTCGCCTCGGCCGCCACCGCCAGTAGGTCGCAGGCCAGGGCCAGCTCCAAGGCGCCCGTGAAGCAATGGCCGTTGACCTTGGCCACCACCACCTTGTCCATGGTGGAGATCTTGTCGGTGAGGGTCCTGGCCGGCCCATCGAGGATGTCACCGACCTTGCCGTTGACCAGCTTTCTTTCGCCCAAAACCTTGAGGTCTACCCCCGCCGAGAAGGCCCGCCCTTCACCGGTGAGCACGACCACCACCACCTCGGGGAGACCAGCCAGCATCCCAAACGCCTCGTTCAACTCCTCCAGCATGGTCGGGGTGATGGCGTTGAGCGCTTCGGGTCGGGCCAGGGTGACCATGGCGGTGGAGCCGGCGACGGCGCAGCGGATCTCGGAGTAATCGGTCATGGAATGGCACACACCTCGGTCGGACAGCGAGGCTGCCGCACCGGCAGGCTCGAAGCCGGGAAGGCTAGACGACCGGCGAAACCGCTCGGTTGACGGGGTGTGGGGACCCACGCCGCACTACCAGCCGCGCGAAGGATTCCGGCGACCGAAACGAGGCGGAGGGGTTGCTTCATAACGGTCGCCGGAACCGCATAAACGATAGCGGAGGTGGCAGCACGTGCAATGGTTTTGCGCAACGATTACCGCGAATGATGGGGAGGGCTCTGGCTCCGACACGGTCCTGGTGCGTCCCTAGGCGGGCGGCGAGCTACGGCGTGGCTATCCCCACAAACCGCGAGCGACATCCACCCATAACTGCGTACTCAAGCCCAGCGATTCGACGTCGATTCGCTCATCGTCGCCGTGAAATCGGCGGGAAAAATCACCCCCATCCAGGTGGGGGCTGAACAAGCCGGCGCCGTAGGCCACCGCACCCATCTGGCGGTAGACCCGAGCGTCGGTGAAGCCGACCACCATCTGTGGGGTGAGCCGGGCGCCGGGGAAGGGCCCCTCCACCGCTCGTTGCAGTACGTCCCACAACGGCGTATCCGTCCGGCTGATGGAGGCGGGGTCGTTCATGATGATCTCCACCTCAAGCTGTTCGTACAGCTCGCCCAGGGCCACCCGCAGATGAGCCTCGACGTCGGCTTCGTGCTCGCCGGGCAGGGTGCGGATGTCCACCCCCAGCTCGACCACGCCGGGAATGACGTTGGTCTTCATCACCGGCGCGGTGCTGACGTTGGGCGAAAAGGTGGTGTGGGTGCAGGCGTGCAGATGGCCCGCCGCTCCAGCGTTGGGCAGGGCGGCCAACACCGCGTCGATGCGGTCGGGGTCCATCAGCGCGTTGCGGGTGTCTTCGTCGACCTCCAGGGTGTCCACCCGTTGGCGCCACAGCTCATGCATGCGGGCCCGGGGCTGGTATTCGGCCAGTCGGGAAATGACGGCGGCCGCTTTAACCAGGGCGTTGTCGCTGCGGAAGGGCATGGACCCGTGGCCGGGGGTGCCCCGCAACCGCAGACGACGCCAAGCCACCCCCTTCTCGGCCACGTTGATGCCGATCCAGGGCTGTTGGACCGAGCCGGAGTGCAGCCCACCGTTCTCGGTCAACACGTAGTCCGCGGCCATGGCCTCCCGGTGGTGTTCGGCCATCCAACGGGCGCCGTAGGCGGAACCGGATTCCTCATCGGCTACCGCGAAGTAGATGAGATTACCCCGGGGTCGGAAGCCGCTGGCGGCGAGGTGGCGCATGGCCACGGCCATGGACGCGGTCAGGTTCAACATGTCCACCGCCCCTCGACCCCACACTTCGGCCAGCGCCGGTCGATCGGGGCGGGCGGCGGCGGTGACCAACTCGCCCCCAAACGGATCCCGACGCCACCCTCGCGGGTCCGCCGGCACCACATCGGTGTGGCCCATCAGGCACAGGCTGGGAGCGTCGGGGTCACTGCCGTTGATGCGGACCACCAGCGAGTCACGGCCAGGCGCGGCGCTGAAACGTTCAAGCTCGATGCCAGGACCGGCCAGCAATTGTTCCAGGAGATCTACGTTGCGGGCCTCGCCCCCGGAGGCGGCGGAGCCGTCGTTGACGCAGGCGTTACGGATCATCAGCTGCAACAGCTCCACCGTCTCGGCCTGGCGTCGGCCGTACCCGTCCACTCCTGCCATCACCCCGCCACCCACCCTGGCCGTCGCCGCGCCACCCACTCCGCCATAGCTCATCGCGCTGGTCATGGCCCGCAGTCTGCTGCCTGCTCGGGCCCACCGAAAGGCCCCCGGGCCCTACCGGTTATTATTGGCGGCCATGTCTGCCTCCGCCTCTGCTTCCGACCTCGTCACCAACGCCTGCCCGAAGATCGGCACCCTGGGCTCCGCCTTCTACTTCATTCCCGAGACCGTGGCCAAGGGCAAGGAACATGGCCTGGACGGCTTTCGTTTCTACTTTCTGGGTCGCGGTGGGGTGTTGGGCGATGTCGAGCCCAAGGTGGTCGACAGCGCCTTCGGCTACTTCAACGCCCCGTTGGTAGACAAGATGTGGACCACCGCCAAGGAAAAGCTCGCCCCCCGCCAAGCGGCCAAGCTGTACCTGGAATGCTGCGCCGAGTTCGGCCGCCGCAAGTTTGGTGACATCGCCGGGTTGGATGCCTTCTGCGCGGCGGCGGAATCCATTGTCGCCGCGGCCGAGCCGGCCGGCCTGGCCCTTTTCGCCGGTATTTCTGCCGAGCCCCTGCCCGAGGATCTGCCGGCCCGAGCCATGCAGCTGGTGGCCGTGCTGCGCGAGTACCGGGGCAGCGCCCACCTGTTGGCCGTGGTTGCCTCGGGCCTGTCCCCCGAGCTGGCCCACGCCATGAAACGCCCCAACGACTACGCCACCTTCGGCTACAGCAATGACGCCCCCACCGCCACCGAAGCCGACCAAGCCAAGCTGACCGCCGCCGAGCAGCTGACCGACGCCCTGGTTCTGGACGCCTACGCCGCAGTAGACGCCGCCGGCGGCGCCGCCCTTTTGGCTGGCCTGGTGGCCATGGAGGCCGCGCTCGCCTGATGCCAGCCGCCCCCACCACGCCGTTCTCGCCGGCCGCTCAGAGCATGCCGGCCGTCCAGGCCGCGCCGGCCCGCCCACCCGTGCTCGCGCCCCTGGCCTTGGGTCCGCACCGCATCTGGCCACCGGTGGTGCTAGCTCCGATGGCGGGGGTGACCAACCGGGTCTTTCGCGAGCTGTGTGCGGGGTTCGGCGGCGGCTTGTACGTGGCGGAGATGGTTTCGGCCCGGGCCCTGCGCTTCGGCGACGACAAGTCGTGGCGCAGCTACGTCGATTTCGGCCCATCCGAAGCGATCCGCAGCCTGCAGCTCTACGCCACCGACCCCGCCGACGTGGCCGAGGCGGTGCGGGCCCTGGTCGAGGCGGATCGGGTCGACCATCTCGATCTGAACTTCGGCTGTCCTGCCCCCAAGATCACCCGCAAGGGAGGCGGCGCCGCTATCCCCCTCAAACCCCGGCTGCTGGCCGCCATCGTCGCCGCCGCTGTCGCCAACGCCGGGTCGGTACCGGTAACGCTGAAATGCCGGATTGGTCTCGATGAGAACCTGCACACCTTTCGAGAGGTGGGCCGGGTGGCCGAGGGCGAGGGCTGCGCCTGGGTGGCGTTGCACGGACGCACCGCGGTGCAGCTCTACGGCGGGGCGGCGGACTGGGCGCCGGTGGCAGAATTGAAGGCCAACTGCTCGGTGCCGGTGTTGGGCAAC
>JANPEN010000022.1:0-4633 GCA_031422955.1 Acidimicrobiia bacterium | reverse complement strand
GGGCCAGGTCGGCGGGGTCGGGGCTGTCCACCGCGTCGGCTGCGGCGATCCAGGCCCGGCAGGCGGTAGCCAGTTCGCCGATGGAGTCCAGGCCGACGAGCACCGCGTCGATGTTGTGGTCGTCGTAGCGGTCTTTGGCTTTGGCCCGGCACGCGGTCAAGAGTTGGATCTGGGTTTCGTTCAGCAAGCCGGCCGCGGCGGCTGCTGAGCTGTGGGCCATGTGCTGGAGGTGGCGGGCGTGATGGAGCACCCGGCGGGCCTGACCCCGAGACTGGCCGGTATGACACATCACCCAAGCGGCGGCGCTTGTGAAGCCATCTTCGGCCCACTGGCCGCTGCCTTCCCCGGCCAGGGCCAGGCGCCTCCCCCATTCCTGGGCCAGGTTCTCTATCTGCTGGGCGCACCCCAAGAGTTGGGGGCAGTACTGCCGCGGCGCCACCGCAAGCACCTCGGCCTGCAACCACGCCACAACATCTTCACCTGAGATGGGCTGAAGCCTGTCCGCTAACATACGCTCAGCATAGCAGTATGCGAACATGTGTTCAAGGACTCTTTCGGGTCCTCGTGTTGTGAATGGGGCAGGGCGGCGGGGGGCGTCTATGCCGCCATGACGGTGCTTGAGTCAGCCCCCTGGTTTGCCGAGGACAGCTAGCGCCAGCTCGCACCGTTCGCGTTCGCCTTGGACCTGGCTCATTGCCAGGCTGGTGGCGCGCCGACCATTCTCTCGGGTGCGTCCAACGAGCTCAGATTGCACTCGATTGAGGATCGCTTGGGGCGCTGATCAATCGCCAACTCCGTCTCGGTCCCTACTTGGTGATCCCGGAGGACAGCGAGGGCCGGGATGACGCCGGCCGGGAACGAGCAAGACCACACCGGTCCCGTCATTGCTGATCGAGTCCCAATGCAGTAGCTCGTCGCGCCGAGAAAGTAGAGCACCCACTGGCGTGGGCGTGCGACGCCGACGTGTTCAACACCCAAGCCCCTGCGCTGAGGAGCGCGTCGGGCGTCACGATGTCGATCCAGTCCGCCCATCGGGTGCGAGTCACCACGCCGGCCACCGGCACGGCACCCAACCACGTGAACCACGTCCCCGTGTGCTGCACGAACGCGTACACATCGGCGCTTAACACCAAGGCCCGAGCCAACCGCATCCGTTCCGGGTCCCGGCACCGTTCGGCTCACCCAACTGACACTCCCGCTAACTCGCTCGGCCTTGAAGTCGAGCACGCGCCGGTTGAACCCGGCAAGTTCTACCATTTTCGGAACATGGTCAGCTGTCCCCACCGGAATTCGGAGCTGGCAGGGGTGCTTGGCCCTGAGCCAGGCGACCCGCGCCGAGCGAAAGCGCCAATGCTCAGGGCTTGGTGGCGCTGATGACGAAGGCTCGGATCTTGGCGGTGATATCGGTCTGACCGAACTGCTTGCCGATCGCCGCGGCGGCCGCCTCGGTGGCTTCCACTAGCCCCTTGGGGTCTCGAGCCTCGATCTCGTTACGTAGTGGCGTGCCCTGGCAATAGGCGAACGCCGGTATGTCACACGACGGCGCCCGACTTTCCGCCTCCAACGCCTCGAAACCGATCGGCGTGGCGAAACCGGCGGCGGCGACGTCGGCTCGGATGGTGGCCTCGTCGTAGTAGCCGTAGGGGGTGCGGGCCAAGAACATCGGCGGATCATCGGGATAAAGGTCGCCCAGGGCTTTGGAGATTACGTTGGCGAACTCGTTGCGCTCGATGCGGTCCCAGACGTTGAACAGAAACACACCGCCGGGACGCAACACGCGCGCTACTTCCGCAAACGCGGCAGCACGGTCGGGAAAGAACATTGCACCGAATTGGCAGACCACCACATCGAAGCCAGCGTCGCTGAACGGCAAGCTCATGACGTCAGCGGCCCGCCAGTCCACCGGACGCGACGTCCCGACGGACACGGCATGGTCGACCATCGGCTGGTTCAAATCCGTGGCAGTGATGGCTACCGACGGCGGTAGTTGGGCGCACAGCGCCCGGGTCACGACTCCGGTACCAGCAGCAACCTCCAACAACGAAGACGGGTGCGACGCGGCGACTCGGGCCGCGAGATCGTCCGCGTAGGTCTTGAAGAGTAACGGCACCAAATACCGGTCATAGAACTCGGGCACCGATTCCGCGAACACAGCATCGGATTCGTGACCACCAGCCATGTCGTCCTCCCGTACCTGGTTGCCCAAAGTATTCCATAGCGGTGTGGTCCTGGTTCAGGTGAGCTCGGCTCGAACGATGGCGGCGGCTTCGACCAGGGCGGTCAATTTGGCGTAGGCGACGGGCCGGGCCAGGAACTTCATGCCGCAGTCGGGGGCGGCCACCAGCCGTTCTGGCGCAATCACCTCCAGCGCAGCCCGCAGCCGGCTAGCAATGAGCTCCGCCGGCTCAACGGTGTCCGTGGAAAGATCGACCACGCCCAACACCACGGTCTTGCTGCCCAACTGAGCCAAAACCGCCGGTTGTAAACCGGGCTGTGCGTATTCGATGGAGAGTTGATCCACCCCGCTATCGGCCAGCTCGGACAGGAACGGGTAGCCACCCTTTTTATCTTTCACATACACGGCGTAGCCATAGCAGGTGTGCAGGACCGTGGTGGCGGCGATACCGGCAACGGCGATGTTGATGGCTTCCACGGCGAACTGGCGGGCCGCCTCGGCGTTGGCTTGGAGATAGGGCTCGTCGATCTGCACCACGTCGATGCCGGCGGCGACCAGATCACGTAACTCGGCGTTGACGGCCTTGGCGTAGGCCAGGGCCAAAGAACGTTGGTCGGGATAGAAGTCGTTCTGGGCTAATTGGCTGAGGGTGAAGGGCCCCGGCACCGTCACCTTGGTGGCTCGGTCCGTGGCCGCCCGAAGAAAGCCGGCCGCCTCCAGCTCAACCGGAGCCCGGCGGTGGATGGCCCCGTTCACCAACGGAACCAGCGAGCGACCACCGACCCGGTTCACCCCCTCGCCCAGCCGCTCCTGATCAACCCCGCCCAAGGCGGTGGCGAAATGGTTGAAATAGCTCTCCCGGCGCACTTCGCCGTCGGTGACGATGTCGATACCGGCTCGCACCTGATCATGAATGGCCAGCAACGCGGCGGCATCAAGGGCCTCTTCGAGTTCCTCGCCGGCCAGGCGCCACACCTCGGCGGCCCGAGTGCGGGGCACGCCCTTGCGGACCAGCAGGGGCCGATCGACCAGCCACGAGGGCTGCGGATAGCTTCCAACGACGGTGGTGGGAATGAGGGGCAGCATCGCCTTGGAGCATCGCACAGCCGGGCCACCAAAACCGTGGTGGCGGCGGCGGTGGTGGCGGTGCCACCGGTGTCATCACCGCCCTCGTCCGGGGGGTGGAGTGCCTCGACGAGGAGTTCGGCGTAGTGATCATGCTGGCGAGGACTACTTCGCCACCGTGCTGAGGAGTTACCTGGCCGCCGGCGTCCCCGCCAGTTCCGGGCACGGGCCCAGCACCACCTGGCGCCACGCCAACCCATCGGCGCCGGCTCGCAGGGCGTGCAGGAAAGGCGGATTGCTCCACGACCAGATCCGGCTGGGGTCGGCATCGATGTCGATGGGGTCCGTGTTCCAGCAATTGGTCACTCGTAGATAGACCCCGGGGACCTGCATCGCCACGCTGGCCACCAGGGCCATGGCCACCGCGCCGCGCCAGCGCCGGGACGCGCCACAAAAACGTTCGACCAGCCCCAGGGCGGGATAGGCCAATAAGGGCGTCAACTCGGTGAAGAAACGGGCGCCGTAGGAGTGGCCCGCCCACCAACCGAAGGACCCTGCCGATACCACCAACCAGTGGGCGCCGACGGCAACCAGACAGGCGGCGCTCAACAGGGAGGGCCGTTCGCCTCGCCGTTGGCGCAGGGCGAGGTCGACCCCGGCCACCACCAGCACCGGGCTGAAGATCAACAGACCTCTGGCCGGGCTGATCAGGTTGGCCGCCAGGGCCTGGCCGTAGGCAGGGTGCAGGGCCAGCCGGTTAGAGGCATAAGAGGCCGGCAGCAAGGTGGAAAAAGTGGCCAGGTTGACCAGCGAGAACGGCACGAACACCAACGCCGCCCCCGCCACCGATGCCCCCAATGCCCGCACCGGGATGGGTGAGACGCTGCGACGCGCGGCCCGCAACACGGCGAAGGTAACAGCCACGGCAAGGGCCATGGCGCCGATGAGGGCGGTGGGCCGCATCACCACGGCCAGGCTCAGCGAGGCACCCAGGGCTAGGTGGTGGCGCGTGGTTGCGCCGGGCTGGCCGGGCCCGCCGGCGATGAGGCGCTGCCCGTAGAGCAGTCCCAGGGCCAGAAACAGTGCCGCCGGCCCGTGTTGCCACAAGGCCCGAGAGGCGGTGGACCACAGGGCGCTGGCCGTCACCAAGGTCACCCCCACGGCGACGGCCTGGAGGGAACTCGTTGGTGGCGCAGGTGCGGATCCGTCGCGGTGTCCACGCTCCAGCCCCCCGCTGCGCCGGCGTCCGCGCCCGTGCCCGCGTTCGTAGGCGACCATGGCCATCACCATGGCGGTGGGGGCCACAACCAGGCTGGCCGCCACCAGCTGCATAACGTCCAAGTTGTTTGTGGCGATGAGCCGGTCGGGGGCGGGGCCCAACCCCATCACCAT
>JANPEN010000021.1:0-11779 GCA_031422955.1 Acidimicrobiia bacterium | reverse complement strand
CCCGCCCAGGAGGCGACGTTGTCGCCGTTGGCGACCGCTTCTGCCCCCATGGCCTTGATTTCCTCGACCACTTGCTGGGCCGGAGAGAGGTCTCCTCCGCTGCCATCCACCTCGCCGCCGAGGTCGTTGACGACAACCTTGGCCCCTTCCGAGGCCAGCATCAGCGCGTGCTCGCGCCCGATTCCTCGACCAGCCCCTGTGACGATGCAGACTCGGCCTTCACACATGCCGCTCATGGGCAGTTTCCCCTTTGTCCTGGTCGCACGATTTTTCTGGTCGCACGATGGTTGTGGTCGTCCGACGCCTACGTCGGTTTCACGCCGCGGTGCTGGTTGTTCGCCGCCCGGCGCAGCTGACACGGCCGGACTGTTTTAGTCCGTCCGGCCGGCACCTTCGAACCAACCCGGTCCCTGGTCCTAAAGGGTAGGGCGTGCAGGCTGGATCGGCAGTGATTACCAGTTCACTCTCCGATGCGCGATCCTTAGCACTGAGTGTTGTCTGCCAAGAAAGTCGGCGTCTCTGCCGCGGCCTTTGCCGGGGCGGCGTTGGTCCTGCTTGTCGCGGCCTGGGCAGTGGACTCCGCCCTGGGAGGAACCGAAGTTCGACGCAACGTCGAGGTGGCCGGTCAAGACGTGGGCGGCCTGGACCGCTCAGGGCTCACCGCGGTGATGGAGCGCATCGACGCCAAGTTGGCCGCCACCCCCGTCGAGATTCGGGCCGGGGCCCGCATCTTGCGCAGCGACCTGGGCCAACTGGGCGTTTCCTTGGACCGGGAAGCAACCGCGGAGGCCGCCTTTGCCGCGAGGGGCGGCGGCTTTGTGTTGCTCCGTCCCATGCGTTGGCTCGGGTCCTTCTTCAGTAGCCACGACGCCGCGGTGCGGCTACGACTCAACGACCTCCGAGCCGTCGCCACCGTGGCCAAGCTGCAAGAACCCATCGAGGTCGAGGCCAAAGAACCCAGCCTCGCCTACCGTGATGGGGCCTTGCGCACGGTCGAGGGTCGAGCCGGTTCCCGTTTGGATCCCGCCGGCATCCTGTCTCAACTGGCCGAGCTGGACGGGGAACATCTGAATGGTTCCACCATCGAGCTCAAGGCACTTTTGCAGGCGGTGGCGCCCACCATGAGCGACGAGAGCGCCGAGGCGCTGCTTCGCACCGTGCAGGACCATCTGGACACCCCGCTGCAGGTCACGCTGGGTGAGGAGGTTCACACCTTCGATCCCAACCGGCTCCAACCGTTCATCCGGGCCCAGCTCACCGATGATCAGCTGGTCATCGACCTCGACGCCGAGGCCACCTTGCGCTTGTTGGGCGAAGCCTTCCCCGACGTGGGCACCCCTGCGGAGGAGCCAGCCCTGAGCGTCACCGATGGGCGGGTCTTCATCGACGAGGGGACGCCCGGCACCACCTGCTGCGCCGCTTCCGCGGTAGCGGCGCTGGCCAACGCCATCGAGACCGGCACCACCGAGGTGGAGCTGTTCCTGGCCCCTCGGTTGCCCCTGCATGACGCGGCCTACTACCAGGCGCTGGGGGTCAAGGAGCTGGTGGCGTCATTCACCACCGAGCACCCCTGCTGCGCCCCTCGGGTGCGCAACATCCATCGCATGGCCGACATCGTCGGGCCTCGGGTCCTCGCCCCAGGGGAGACCTTCTCCCTCAACGACACGGTCGGGCGACGCACCATCGACAACGGCTTCCTGGCCGCCCCTGTCATCAACGGCGACGGCAACTTCGACCAAGACGTAGGTGGAGGTGTCTCGCAGTTTTCCACCACGCTGTTCAACGCGGCCTTCTTCGGCGGTCTCGAGATCGACGAGTACATGGCCCACGGGCTGTACATCTCCCGCTACCCCTACGGCAGGGAAGCCACCTTGTCCTATCCCGAACTCGACCTCAAGATCCGCAACACCACCCCTTACGGGGTCTTGATCTGGCCCACCTATACCGACACGTCCATCACCGTTTCGCTGTATTCAACGAAGTACCTCGACGCTGCGCAGAGTGGCCAAACCGAATCGCTCTACGGCACCGTATGCACGCAGGTGACGACCCTGCGCACCCGCACCGTGGTGGCCACCGGCGTCTCCGAGATCGACCGGTTTTACGCCCTGTATGCCCCCGGCGAAGGGGTGCAGTGCGATGGCACCACCCGGCCCAAACCCGGTGAGACGACCACCACCACCGTGCCCGGCGCTCCCACGACCAGCGACCCGGCCGCACCGCCCAGCACCGCGCCGGCCAACCCCGCACCGCCCAGCACCGCGCCGCCCGGTACCGCGCCGTCCACCACCGCCGCCGGCTCCACCCCAGCCATCACCACCAACACCGGCGCAGCGGCCACCACCGTGGCGGCGGGTGCAGCCAACCCGCCCACCACCCGTTGAGGCCGCGTCAGGTGGCGTCTAACCCAACGGCCAACCCCGGGCCGGGCCTCCACGAACAGCCGCGAAACCCCCAGGCATTCCCTGCAATGCGCCATGCCGATGTGGCCGTGGTCGGAGCCGGCCCGGCTGGGGTGGCCGCCGCGGTGGCCGCGGTCCGCCACGGTCTGGACGTGGTGCTGATCGATCAGGCCCACTTTCCCAGGGACAAGTGCTGTGGGGACGGGCTGACGGCCGCCGCCCTGCGCGAACTCGAGAGACTGGGTCTACCGGCCGGCTCGGTAGCGTCGTGGCAAGCGGTGCACGAGGTGGTGCTGCACGCCCCCTCGGCCCTACGGGTCGAGTTGGATTTACCCCCCGGACCCGGTCACCATTCCGTGGTGGCTGCTCGCCTCGATCTCGACGCAGCCCTGGTGGCGTTGGCCCTCGACAACGGCGTGGAGTTCTGGCCAGGCGAAGCCTGCATGGCACTAGGCCCTGCCGAGCCCTCCCCGGGGGCTAGCCAACGCGACGGTCCGCTGTTGTTGACTACCTCGACGCGCAAGCTTCAGGTAAAGACGGTGGTGGCGGCCGATGGCATGTGGTCCCCGGTGCGCAAGTTGTGCGGGGCGGACCACCCTGCGGGGTATCGAGGCGACTGGCACGCCTTTCGCCAGTACTTCACCGGTGCCTCGCCCGATGCTCGCCGCCGCCAGCACGTTTGGTTCCCCTCCGACCTCCTGCCCGCCTATATCTGGTCCTTTCCGTTGGCCGACGGTCGAATCAACGTCGGCTACGGGCTACTGCGGGGGGCAAGGCTGACGGTCGGCGAGGGCGCCAAGTGGGCGGACATCTTGGACCGGCCCGAAGTGCGAGCGGTGTTGGGGCCAGACCTGGTGGCGGCTGGCCCCCTCCGAGCCTGGCCCATTCCCGCCCGCATCGCCAGAACCACCCTGACCGCGTTGGGCGGGCGGGTGTTGTTCGTGGGCGACGCGGCCACCGCGGCGGACCCGATGACGGGCGAAGGCATCGGCCAAGCCCTTCTCACCGGGCGCCTGGCCGCGGACACCATCGCCCGCCACGGCGGCGGAACGCCGTCGTGCACCATCGGGGTGGCCTACCGAGCCAGGGTCCGGCGAGAGTTGGTAGCCGATCACCGCCTCGCCCTGTGGTGCAGTCGGTTACTGGCCACCACCCGCGGGGCCGAGTGGAGCTTGCGACTGGTGAACACCAACGCCTGGACCCGACGCAACTTCGCCCGCTGGATGTTCGAGGACTATCCCCGAGCGGTGCTGGCCACCCCCCGGCGGTGGCGGCGAGGGATGTTTCGTGCGGTGAGTAGGGCCAGAACAATGCCGGGCGACGCTTTCTACGAGTGACCGCGTGCCGTGAGGGGCAGAACCATACGCCTCACGAGGGGTGACGCCGCTAGCACTAGGTCGGCTCTGCAACGGCGCCCGTCATCAATTTGATCGACAAGTAACCATTCTGTAACGGTCGGTCTCGACACCATCAACCACTCGGGGCGTTCTCAGGCAGTAGACCGTGGGGGACCGCGCGGTACCAGGCGGAACAAGGAAGTTGATCATGCATCGGCACAAATCCCCAACAGCCCTCACGACAACGGCCAAAGTGATGGGTGCACTGAGTCTCGTCGTGCTGTTCGTCACTACCGCCGGTGGGGTGGCCGATGCCGCAACCGCCGCGCCTATCACTGACTACGCCTCCTATCCGGCCGCAATCCCCGCTGGCTGCCCGCCGGGCTCGCCCGCGGTAGAAACCCTGTCCTTTGCCAACGGCCGGGGAGCCACCGCCGCCGACCTTCGCGAGCTCGACGTGCGCAGGGGCGACACCGTGACCATGAGCTGGGGCGCATTCGCCGCTGGCTGCCGTAACCAGGACGGCTCGCCTGCCATTGCGGTGGGCCTGGCCGGTTACGACCAGGGCGGGGCCGTTTTCGACGCCAGCGTCGATCAAAAGCTGCTGGCTGGCTGGAAGGCCTGTGGCGCCGGCACCGATGCCTGCACCATAACCAACGGCCGCTACCAGTTGCAGGTGACCCTCCCCAGTAGCGGGGCCTGCCAGATGCAGCTCGACAGCTTCATCGGTCTCCCCCTCGCGGTGGTCGGGCCCAGCGGCAGCTTCTACAGCAGTGCCCTGCGGGGCGACGAAGGCAACAATCGCCTCATCAGCGCAGTCAACTTCGGCCCCCAAACCTGCGATGAGCCGACCACTACCACCTCGCAGTCCGTAATCCCCACCAGCACATCTGCTCCCGCCAGCACCACGACCGCGCCAGCAACCACGACGACAACGCCTACGACCACAGCAGCCAGCAGCCCGGCTCAGATCACCAGCCCGACGACCGGGGCCGTTGTTCAGGCCCAGGTCGTCACCCTGCCCGCCACCGGTCAAAACAGCCTGGCCACCATCAAGCTGGCCGGCTGGCTCGGGCTGGCCGGCTCGGTGATCCTGCTAGCGGCCGCCGCCCTGCGTCGTCGCCCCTACCTGTTCGGCTGAGCCCGACCCCGCGTCGCCCTGCGCAACCAGTAGACACAAATCTGCCCTACCCCGGCCGGCGGCTCAACCGGCCGTCAGGTGCGGCTGGGTGAGGACAGCCGGGTCAGGACAGCCGGGTCAGGACAGCCGGTCACAAAGATGCCGCCAGGTTAGGGTAGGTCGGTCAGGTCGAGCCGTAGCCGTGAGCCCACACCGGTCAGGCGACTCACGGCTGGCGAAGCGCAGCCCTCCCCCAGCGCCCGGGGCACCGGCTGTTCTGGCGTCACCCGCTGAATGGCCTGGTTGGACTCATCCTGGCCGCCGGCCGTGCCCGCGCGCCACGTCTCCGCGGCGGCGGCGCCCGCCGATAACACGATCAACTCGATGTGGTCACGACGCTTCGCCTCGGCACTGCGCACCACGATGATGAGATCGGTGAAGCCATCACCGGTGACGTCGCGGGGACATACGGCCAGCTCCGACCATGCCCCGGCAGGCTCAACAGCCAGGTAACGGCGGTACAGGTCCGGCGGCTCAGCCGGGCTGGCCGGGCCCGCTGGGGTGACCGGGCTCACCGGGCTGGCCGGGCCCGTGGGGGCCGTTCCGGTGAAGATAGCCAACGTACGTTGGCCGGAGCCGGTGCTGCTCACGACCCAGCCCAACAGTTCCTCGGCCGCCCCGCCTGGGGCCAGGCACAGCCGGGCCGGGTCCGTCGCCGGGGGTTGGGGGCAGCGCCGGGAACCGAGCGTGCGCAGGGGTACCAGTTGGCACTCAACCACGCCCTCCCCGCTCAGGGCCGGCGAGCCAGCCCGACAGAACTGCCCAGCAGGAACCGGATCAACCCGCTCGCTGGCCACGTTGAGACCGAGGAGGTTGCCTCCTCCGATAGCAACCGTGACCCGGGTACCGCGCTCCACTGCTGGCCGGCAGCCGGTAGCGCCCAGCACCACCATCGACGCCACGATGGCCAATCCCGCCGTAGCCAATCCCGCGGTAGGCGCGCCGGTCCTGGTCCTTGGTGGCGGCCAACCGAATATGGCAGCTGAGCGGGCCAGCCGGCCACCTCGAAGGGGCCGGTTGCTCAACGGGCCAGCACCCCGCTGGCGTGGTGCACCACGATCTTCCAGGACCCCTCGACCAACACGAACACGTTGAGCGCAGCCACGGTGTGGCCCATGGCGGGGCCGAGCAGGTTCTCATCCACCGCCATCCAGGCGGTGTCTCCAGCCCTGGTCACATGGGGTTCGGTGAGGATCAGCTGTTGACGGGAGGGGTTGGCGAAAATGGCGTAGTAGGAGGCGGCCACCTTGGCCCAGCCGTACAGGGTCGACCAGCCAGGGTGGGTGCACACCACCCGGTCCGAATGCTCCCAACAGTCCGACATGGCGTCAAGGTCGGCTGCCTCGAACGCGTCGTAAAACGCTGCATTGGCGGCCAGCACCGCATCCAGATCCACGCCCTCTTCGATCCCCGCAGGATAGCTCGATCGTGGCCGAAGTTGGCCTGGACCCCGTCGCCGTGGCCACAATGACGGCCATGCGCTGGGCGGATTCCACCGAACCGTTTGAGCGGAGCGCCCTCCAAGTCTCGAGGTTGCTGCTGTACCCGGACCTGGGCCATTTCGGCCCGCAACAGGATCTCGCCCGCATCGCCGCTGACATCGGCGAGGCCTGGAGGTCTCCCCCAACGCGGGAACAGCCAACGTGAGCACACCGACGCAACTGTCCGCCCTCGTGGCCGGCTTCGACCGCTGGGCTGAGGCGCCCTTCGCCCGCCTGCGGGGCAACAAGGGCACCGACAGGGCCTTCTACGTGGCCACCGAGGCAGCCAACTTCTCCGCCCTCTGGCACGCCATGGCCTGGGTGCCGGTGTTGGTTTCACCCAACCCCCAGCGCGTGTTGCGCGCCGGTGGCACCAGCGCGGCCCTCATCGCTGAATCACTGGTGGTGAACGGCCCGATCAAGTCCTTATTCCGGCGGGCTCGGCCCGTGCTGGAGGAGGGCACCCTGCGCCCGCACCGACTGCGCCAACCCCGTAGCACGAGCTTTCCCAGCGGCCATGCCAGCGCGGCCATGGTGGCAGCGCTGGTGATGGGGCGGGGACGCCACGGGCTGGCTCGCGGCGCCCTGTTCGCCCTGGCTGGGTTCGTTTCCAGCAGCCGCATCTACGTCAAGATTCACCACGCCTCCGACGTTGTAGGAGGCGCCCTCATCGGCATCGTGTTGGGTCGCTTGCTGCGACGCCTGGTGCCCTGAAGAACCGACGCTCCCGCCTGAGGCGGCGGCCTTGGGCCCGTTCCGGCCAGTTCGGGCTAGTTCGGGATATCGCTCAGATCGACGGTGGCCAACAAGGCGCGCACGTCGAGTAACAAATCGGCCATCTCGATGGTGGTCACCAAGTCGCGCTTGACCAGCCTCACGAGTTCCTTGTCGATCATCGCCAGCGCTTCGCTGATCGATTCCTGCTCGATGGTGCTGGTCATTGCTACCTCACCTCTAACGGACCCCGTCGTCGCCTGAGCGTAGTGCCCCGGACTACTCCGCAGGACGCATGGCGCCCTACCGGTTGGCCCGATCGGAGCGCTATCGAAACAGGAAACGCCGACTTCGGGACGCGTCAAGGGCCCGGTGCCCAGGTCAGGGCGCTCACGCCCCGCCGGGGCGGTTCGCCTGCTCCTCGCCTGCAACCTCTTGGAGCACCGACAATTGGACAAAGCCTGACTACCTCCCCGACTACCCCCCGGCCTGATCGCCCATCTTCGAGGCGCCGCCTCGTTGGAAGCGCCAAGCGGCCAAGACCGGCCCATTAGCGTGGCGCCATGGCCGCACTGGATTCCGATCAGCTGTTCCTCGGTGCCGACCTCGACCCCCTCAGCCGACAGCGCACGGAGCGGCTGACCGGCTTCGACCCCGACGATCTGGTCACCCACGGCGTCATCGTGGGGATGACCGGCTCTGGCAAGACCGGCCTGGGGGTGGTGTTGCTGGAGGAGACCCTGTTGGCGGGCATTCCCTGTCTCATCATCGACCCCAAGGGGGACCTGGCCAACCTGGCCCTCACCTTCCCCGAGCTCAGCGCCGAGCAGTTCCTACCCTGGGTGGATAGCCAACAGGCCGGCCGCGACGGCATGAGTCCTGAACAGGCCGCCACTAAAGCCGCCCAGGAATGGAAGGAAGGCCTCGCCCAATGGGGCATCGACGGCTCCCGCATCCAGGCCCTGCGGGAGGCGGCCACGGTTACGGTGTACACGCCTGGTTCCCGCTCCGGGGTGGGGCTGAACCTGATCGGCTCGTTCGGTTGGCCCGGTCCCGATATCGACGAGGAAAGCCGAAACGACGAGATCGAAGGGTTGGTGGCAGGCTTGTTGGCCCTCGCCGATGTCGAAGCCGACCCGCTCACCAGCCCCGAGCACATTCTGTTGAGCAACCTGATCGCCCACGCCTGGTCAGCCGGCCGGGACCTGGATCTGGCTTCGCTATTGGCGCTGGTTCAAGATCCGCCGCTGCGCAAGCTCGGGGTTTTGGACCTGGACACGTTTTTCCCGCCCAAGGCACGCATGGCCCTGGTCCTGCGGCTCAACGGGTTGCTGGCCTCACCCAGTTTCCAGGCCTGGAGCGAGGGCCAGCCCATCGATATCGAAGGGCTGTGGCGCGACCCCGAGGGCCGCCCGCGGGCGGCTGTGATCAGCCTCGCTCATCTGTCCGACGCCGAGCGCCAGTTCGTGGTGACCCTGCTGTTGTCCAAGCTGGTGACCTGGATGCGCCGCCAGTCGGGCACCACCTCGCTGCGAGGGCTCATCTACATGGACGAGGTCTTCGGCTACGTGCCCCCCACGGCCATGCCGGCATCCAAGAAACCCATCCTCACCATCCTCAAACAGGCCAGGGCCTTCGGGGTGGGCATGGTGCTGGCCACCCAGAACCCGATCGATCTCGATTACCGAGCCCTCTCCAACGCCGGCACCTGGATGATCGGCCGCTTACAGACCGAGCGGGACAAGGCTCGGCTGCTGGAAGGGCTCACCGCCGCGTCTGGCTCCATTGACGTGGCCCAGATCGACGCCACCATCTCCGCCCTGGCCAAGCGACAGTTCGTGCTGCAGCGGGCCGGAGCCAGCGGGCTCAGGCTGTTCACCACCCGCTGGGCTATGTCCTACCTGCGCGGTCCGCTCGACCGTGGCCAGCTGCAACGGCTGCGGGGTGCCACCCCCCCTGGCCCTGGCGCCCACACCGGCGGGCCGAACCCCCCCGCCGCCCCCGCCCGTCCGGCGCTGGCCGCCGACGAGACCAGCGTGGCGCCCTCCCCTCCCGATACCGTCAGCGTCGCCTACCTCGATCCCGCCGCCCCGTGGGCGGCCCAGGTGGGTGCTGTCCCTGGCGGGTTACGCTACGAGGCGGCCCTCGTGGCCAAGGTCCGCCTCCGCTTCCACGACGCTCGGGCGCAGCTCGACCACACCGAGGAATGGGAGGCGGTGCTGCCAGTGCTCGGCCCGGAACTGTCGTGGGCTGAGGCCATGGTGGTCGACCACGACCCCCGAGACCTGCGGGTCGAGCCTCCCCCTGGCGTTCGCTACGTGCTCAGCGGCGCCGCCTTGGATCGGGCCATGTTCTTTCGCACCGCCAATAAACGCCTCGTCGACCACCTCCGCCTGACCGAGGACCTGACCCTGTTGCGCAATCGCCGTCTGGGCTTGCTGCAGCGGCCCTCCGAACCCGAAGCGGACTTCCGCCAGCGCCTGGAACGCGGCGCCGAGGAGCGCAGCGACGCCGAGGCCCGCCTCATCCGCGACAAGCTGGCCGAGCGGACCGAGGACCTGCGCCAGGCCATCGCCGACGCCCAAGAACGGGTCGAGGACCTCGAAGCGGACCAGCGGCGCAGGCGTGCCGGCGGCCTCCTCCAAGCGGCCGGGGGGCTGCTGGGGGCGTTCCTCGGTGGCAAACGGTCCTCGCGGACGCTGGCTCGAAGCATCGGCCGCGCCGCCGGGGAGGCGGTCGGTGGCGGGGCCAGCCCGGCCTCGCTGGGCCAAGCCGAGCAACGGGCCCGCAAAGGCCAGCGCGACCTCGCCGAGGTCGAGGCCGACCTCGCCCAACAGCTCGTGGCCCTGGATCAGAAATGGACGGCGGCAGTGGCTGAAACCGACACCCTGCGCGTCTCTGTCAGCACCGCTGACATCACCGTGGAGCAGCTGTCGTTGTGTTGGATTCCGAAGGGGCCGTGAGCGCGTCGGTGGCCGTCACCCGCTCGCCGGGGGGCGGGCGATAGCGCACCCACCACGACCCGGCCCGCTTCTGTAGGGCCGGCACCAGATGGTCGGCCAGCCCGCGGGGCACGAGCACCAACAAGACCGCGGCAGCACCGGCGCACAACGCCAGCGCGGCCGGCACACCGAAGATCCGCTCCATCACCACGTAGCTCAGCGCCCCCAGGACCGGACCGCTCAATGTGCGCATACCCCCGAGGGCGGCCGCCACCACCGCGGGCAAGACCCAGATGAGCGGATCGAAAGCTTCACCCACCGAAACGGTGCCGGAACGGAAGTGGACGACGGCACCACAGGCACCGGCGGCTACTGCGGCCAGCACCCAGATGGTCAATCGGGCCCCGGCGTCGCGCACGCCCAGGGTGGCAGCCGCCTCGGGATCGTCGCGATGGGCGATGACGGCCAGACCCAAACGGCTGCGCCGCAGGGCGACCACCGCGGCCACGCTGCCCACCCCGATGACCACAGCCAGCCAGGTAGTCAGGCCGCGCCGGAGTGTCACACCCAGCTCACCGACCGCAGCTAGGTCGCGGCCCGCCACCGCGCTCCGATCCAGCACGGTGACCAGTTGGGCCCCCGCCGCGGCCAATACCAGCCCGGTCAAACCGCCCCACGCCGGCGCCAGGCGCAGCAGCAGCCAACCCGTTGGCATGGCCACCACAGCCACGCCGAGCGCGGTGACAGCCACGGCCAGCACGGGGTTGAGCCCGCCCCATTCCACGAGGGCCGCCCAAAGATAGGTGCCGGTGCCGGCGTAGAAACCACCGGCCAGGCAGGGCGTGTCGCTGAAGCCGGCCAACAGACCCCACCACTGGGCCAGGGCCACGAGCACGGCCAGATCGACCAGGAAACCAGCACCCGATCCACCCACCCACAGCGGGAGCGACACGGCCAGGAGGAACAGCCCGATAACCGCCCCCAGACGGGCCACCCCTTCGGGTCGCCGCGCCCGCAAGGGCCACAACGGATCCGGCGCCGGAGGCAACCGGGGCGCCTCTACCGGGGCGGTGTCGGGGTCTGTCCCACCGGCGGGCGGGGCCGGCCGTTCGGGTGGGTTGGGCAGCGAACTCATCGGGCCTCGACCAGCCCCGATGGACGCAACAGGGCAGCAGCGCCGGGGCGCCAAGCGACCATGGCCACCACCAGCAGGTGGCCGGCCAGACTGCCCCAACCGGCCCGGAACTCGTTGCCCAACGAGCTCAACAGCGACAACACCGCGGCCGAGGTCAGCACCCCGGTGAACGAGCCCAGGCCGCCGAGCAGCGCGACTTCCACGCCGAGCACGCTCAGCGACACCGCCGTGGTGGGGGCCACCGCCCCATCACGGGCCAGCAAGATCCCGGCCAGGGCAGCCACCGAGGCGGTCAGGGCGCCGAACAGGGCCGTGATCTGCCGGGCGTCGTGACCCACCCGGGTGAGTAGCTCCGGTGCCCTGTGCATGACCAGCAGGCGAACCCGGAAGCGCGAAACGCTTACCAGGACAGCCAGCACGACGATGCCGGCCCCGGCCACGATGGCATCCACGAGCGAGGAACGGACCAGGCTGGGACCGTCGAGGATGACCCACTCGCCGCCTCGCTCGATGGGAGCGACGGGTCCGTCGCCTCTCCATAACACCAACGTGGCCACCACCGTCACGGCCACCAAAACACTGGCGGTG
>JANPEN010000020.1:0-2559 GCA_031422955.1 Acidimicrobiia bacterium | reverse complement strand
AGTACTGGTCTTGGGATCAACGAGGGGTGACGCCGGCTGGGCCGAGACCACCGGCGGCTGGGGCATGCGCCCGGTGTGGAAATCGAGACCACAAATCTCGCAGAAGCGCTCATCGCCGACCCTGGCTGCGCCACAGTTCTGGCAATCCCCGGCCGCCACATCGGGGGCCACCCCCGCACCGGTCGAGGCACCCGGGCTGGCCGCCGCCGCGACCCCCGCCCCTGCGCCCGTCCCGGCCCCCGCAGTACCAATGAGTATGCCGCAGGTGTCGCAATAGTCATCGGCCTGGGAGTCGTGGCCGTTGGGGCAGCGGCTCACGCCCCACCCTCCCCGCCACCGGCCGGACGCACCCGGGTGGTCTTGGTGGAGCGGGTGTCCAACGCCATCAGATCCAGCGCCTCGGCGTTGCGCTTAAGGCGAACCGTGCCCGACTCGGCGTTGTCGATCTCCACCACCTGGGCTAACAGTTTGGTGGTGGCATCGTTGCCGGCAGCGGCGGCCAACTGCACCGCCCGACCCAGCTTGGTGGTGGCCTCATCGTCATTGCCGGCTTGGCGGGCAGCCAGACCGTCCGCGATGGCGGCGGCCAGCTCCTGTTGGCCGGTGTAGTGGGCCACCTCGGGGTTGATGCGAGCCGTGAGGTGCTCGTCTTGGGACCACATGGCCTTGACCAGACCCTGGGAGATGGGTGTGTCGTGGACCACCAGACTGATGCGGGCGGCCAGCATCTCCTCACCCACCCCGGCCGCCTTCACCCGCACGGCGACGTGATAGTCACGCTCCTCCGCCCCCCAGGCACCGGTGGGGAAGTCGCGGGTGAGCGGATTGGGCCCGGGCTGGGCCCGGGCGGTGAGGTCCTCGATGACCGGTGCCACCTGCTTGACGAAGATGAGCTCAGCATGTTGAGGGGTCCACACCCGCAACTCAACGGACGCAATGGCCTTGCCCATGGCCGCCTCCATGATGGCCTTGAACTCCTCGGCCATCTCCTGGGGCTGGGGGATGATGTCCACGGTGCCCAAAAAAGCTTGGGCGATGGAGCGCAACTCCTGCACCGACCAGTTGGCCCCCACCCCCCGGCAGTCGACCTGGTAGAGACCCTGGTAACGGGCCAGGGCGGCGTGCAAGGCGGCGGGGGGCTCGCTCTCGTTCTTGCCGTCGGTCACCAGCAACACGTGGTGGATGGCGCCGGGAAACCCGTTGACGATGCCCGCCGCCGCGTCCAACCAGGTCGAGATGGCCGTACCCCCGTCGGCCCGCACCCGTTTGATGGCCTCCAGGGCTTGGTCGCGGGTGGAAGGATCGGCCCGCACCGCACCGCTGTGGTAACCCTTCACCTGGGCGTGGGGATAGACCAGATGGGCCGCTTCGGTGCCGGCCACGATGGAAAACCACACCCCGTCGCGGATTTGGCTGACGGCGGCGGCCAGGGCTCGGCGGGCCTCGTAGATGCGCCCGTCGGTCTGCATGGAACCCGAGGAGTCCAGCACCAGGACCTCTATGGCTTCGTTGCCGCCGGTGGCACTGGCCGCGGATCCGTCGGCGCGCACCGTGACCACCGCATGGACCTCGGTGCCCCCCGGTGGAAGGTACTCATTGGAAAAGACCTGAACATTGAAACCGCTCATACAGGCTCCGTCTGAATTGATAAAGATACCGACGCTGACGGCATCTGCAACCACGCCGCGGCCACGGTAATGTTGTCGTGCCCACCGGCGTCAATAGCGTGCTGGGTGAATCGCCGAGCGCCTTCCAGGAGATCACAGTCATTGAAAAAGGTGGCAACCTGCTCGGTCGATTCGAGATAGTTCCATGCCCCGTCCGAGCAGGCCACCAGCAAGGCGGAGGACCCTGGGGGCACGGGGTAGTGGGCGACGGCGGGAATTGGCGGTAACGAGGCGTCTGCCCCCAACCAACGGGTGATGGCATGGCTACGGTCGTCGCGGTCTGCCTCCGCCTGGGTGAGGCTTCCGGAGGCGACCGCCTCACTGCCCCAACTGTGGTCGGTGGTGAGGCACGTCACCCCAGAAGGGCTAACCACATAGGCCCGACAATCGCCCAACCAGCCCACCGTCAACTCCTCGCCCGGCCGCCAACGTACCGCGAGGTAGGTGCAGGAAGGGGGCTCCGGGCCCACGGCCGGCGTGGCCAAGCGGTTCACCGCCTCCGAGGCCCTGGCCGCAGCTTCGATCATGAGGTCCTCCACGGCGGCCACGGCAACGGGGCGGCCCAACACCGCCACCGCCGCGTCGCAGGCAGCCTGGGAAGCCTCATCGGAACGAGGAATATTGGAAACCCCGTCACAGACCGCCACCACGAAACCGCCACGGTCGGGCCGATCCCCGTCGCCCCCGCCCTCGTTCAGGAGAACCAGGCCGTAACTGTCTTCGTTGCGGACCTTGCGGGGGCCCTTATCGCTCACCGCGGCTAGCCGGCCCAGGTCCGTTTCCATGCGATCCCGAGGTCTCACCGAGCGCATCCCGCAACTCAGGCAGAAGCCGTCCTGGTCGTAGCCGTCGCGGGATCCGCAGCTCGGACAGGCCCCCACCGGCGGGGTGG
>JANPEN010000019.1:0-1849 GCA_031422955.1 Acidimicrobiia bacterium | reverse complement strand
CCGAAACAGGCCGCCGACGCGAAGTGCAGACCTCCTCGGCCAGGTTGCGGGCCCGCTACGCGCAGGCGGCGAGCGCCCAACGCCAAGCCATCGCCGCCACCATTCGAGCGAGCGGCGCCGACCATCTGGTCTTGCGCACCGACGGGGATTGGCTGACCGATCTGATCCGCTTTGTGAGCCTCCGCCGAGAGCGAGCGGCCCGACTGCCCAGGAGAACGAGATGACGTTGCTCGCCCCCTATTGGCTGTGGTTGCTGGGTGCGGTGGCGGCGCTGGTAGCCGCCTACCTCCTCGCCCAATGGCGTCGGCCCGACTACGCGGTGCGCTTCACCAACCTGGCCCTGCTCGACACCGTGGCGCCCCGCCGCCCTGGCTGGCGCCGCCACCTGCCAGCCGGGATGTTGCTGTTGGCGCTGACCAGCCTGGTGGTGGCCCTGGCCCGGCCCGCCCGTATCGAGGAGGTGGCCAAGGAACGGGCCACCATCGTGGTGGCCATCGACACCTCGCTCTCGATGATGGCAGAAGACGTTGCTCCCAACCGGCTCGAGGCGGCCAAGGACGCGGCCACCTCCTTCGTGGATCTCCTACCGGCCAAGCTCAACGTCGGGTTGGTGTCCTTCAACCGCACCGCCACCGTGCTGGTCTCCCCCACCGAGGACCGGGCCTCGATCAAGCGAGCCATCGCCGGACTGCAGCTCGATCAGGGCACCGCCATTGGGGAGGCCATCTTTGCCAGCATGCAGGCCATCGACGCGGTGGCCCCAGCCGAGGACTCCGCCGAGGCCACTCCCGGGCGCATCGTATTGATGTCCGACGGCGAAACCACCGCCGGACGGCCCGACGAGGTGGCCGCCACCGCGGCCCGGGAACGCAACATCGCCATCTCCACCATCGCTTTCGGCACCCCCAACGGCTCCATCGTCGTGCCTGGCGAGGATCGTCGCATCAACGTGCCGGTCAACGAGGATGCCCTGCGGGCCATTGCCGAACAGACGGCGGGCACCTTCTTCACAGCCGACACCGCCGAACAGCTCAAGGCCGTCTACGCCGACATCGGCTCCTCGGTTGGTTATCAGGAAGCTCGCCAGGAGATCGGCGGCTGGTTCATCGGTGGCGGTATCGCCGCCCTCTTCGTGACCGCCGCATTCTCGCTGCTGTGGTTCAGCCGCCTGCCCTGAGCTTTCGACCTGGCCGCAGATCGTTGCCCCACGGGACGGCCAACGCGGCTCAGGCCGTTCGGAGGCGCTCGCTGACCACCTTGGAGCTGTCGCCGGGCTTCATGGACACCCCGTAGAGACAGTCCGCGATCTCCATGGTGCGACGCTGATGGCTGACCACCAGCAGCTGCGCCTCACTCCGGAACTCATCGAGCAGGGCCAGGAACCGACGCAGGTTGACTTCATCAAGGGCGGCTTCCACCTCATCCATCACGTAGAAGGGGGAGGGCCGGCTGCGGAAGATGGCGAAGAGCAGACCCAACGCAGTCAGCGCTCGCTCCCCGCCGGAAAGCAGGGAAAGCTTGCGAACGTTCTTACCAGAGGGCTTGGCTTCAACCTCGATGCCCGTGTTGAGCAGATCGTCGGGGCTGGTCAAACGCAGCGCCCCCACCCCGCCGGGGAACAGTGTGGCGAAGAGGATCTCGAAGTGCCCCGCTACGTCGGCGAAGGCCGCCGCGAAGGTGTTGGTGATCTCCTCGTCAATGGCGCTAATGACCTTTTGTAGCTCCCTGCGGCTGTCCTTAACGTCCGCCACCTGGCTTTCGATCAGCGTGGTGCGCTCCTGCAGCTCCCGGTACTCCTGCACGGCCAGCGGGTTGATCCACCCCTTTTGAATGTCCTCATGTCCACATC
>JANPEN010000018.1:0-6074 GCA_031422955.1 Acidimicrobiia bacterium | reverse complement strand
GCCGCCACCATGCCCCATACGAGCACGGCACCGTCCACGCGCACCGCGGGATCGATCTCGGCCCGTCGGGCTGGGCCCACCGGGAAGAACCACGACATCCCCACGCTGAGCAGCGCGCCGAGAAAAACACCGAGCAGCCCGGCCACGGCGCTGGACAGCCCGAGTTGGGCGTACAGGGTCCTGCGGCCGGCACCGAGGGCGCGGAGCGCGTCGACGTCGCGCTCCCGCACCGCGGCGGCGCGGGCCATCGTCCGAACGATGGTGGCGAGGCCGAGGATCCCGACAACCAAGGCAACGACACGCAAACCCGTCCCAACCGCGGCGAAGGTGGGATCAAACTGGCCCTTCAGGCTCTCCCGGCCGAGGGACATATCGAACTCGGGTGAGCCGAGCGACTCGACCTCGGTGGCGATGTGCTCGATCGATGCCCCAGGTTCGAACGCGAGCAGTGACCCGGTGACGAAAAGGGCGAGCTCCCCCTCGTAACGTGCACCGAAGGCCGGCGTGAGGATCGTGACGGTGAGGTCGCCCTCGCGGCCCGCTATGTCACCCGGATCTCGTTGGATCCCGACCACCACCAAGTCGAAAGAAGGGCCGTGGGGATTCTCGAGATCGCCCGTCTCGAAGTCTGCCTCCGTGTAGCTCACCATCGGCACCAGGCTGCCCACGCCCGCTCCGAGGCGTCGGGCGGTGCGCTCACCCAAGGCGACCTCGAGCGGTTCCCGCGGATCCGGCAATCGACCCGCCACCAGGGGATAGCGCAGGTAGTCCCCGGGTACCCGGGGATCGTCGGGGACGAACATCGGGTAGAACCCCTCACGATCCGCTTCGGGGACGATCAGGTACCAATGCATTCCGACGGCGGCGTGGACTCCCTCGATGTCCGCCAGGAGCGAGGGCTCGATTCCTTGCTCACCCTCCACGGCCACAATGGCGTCGAACGGGCGGACCTCGTTTAGGTAGCGGTCGAAGGCCGTCTGGGAGCGACGGGCCCCCGCGGTGGTGGCGAGCACGGCGGTGACCACGATGGCGACGAGCACCAGAAGAGCGGCCAAGGACCGCCACCGTCTCCGGAGGTCGCTTCGCAGGAGTTGTACCACCACGGCCATGGACGCATAGCAAGCCACGCCGACCGACAGCTGGCAAGGTGGCTGGCATGGGCGGGCCATGGGTGCCAGCATCATCACGTTGGCGCCTAACATGCCCCGGTGGCCATCAGGGTGATCTTCGCCGAGGACAATACCCTGCTCCGTGAGGGCGTGGCCCGGCTGCTGGCCGCCTCCCATGAACTCGACCTGCTGGCCACCTGTGCTACGTTCGATCAGCTCATGGCGCTGGTGGCGGACCTGCAGCCCGATGTGGTTATCACCGACATTCGCATGCCGCCCAGTGGTACCGACGAGGGGATCCGGGCGGCCAATGCATTGCGCCTGTCCCATCCCGGCATTGGTGTCGTGGTGCTGAGCCACTACGCCGATCCGGCTTATGCGCTGGCCCTGCTCGAGCGCGGGTCCGCGCAACGGGCCTACCTGCTGAAGGATCGCGTGGCGGAAACCGAGCAGCTCCTGCAGGCGATTCGGGCCGTGCATCAGGGCGGCTCGGTCATCGACCCCGTGGTCGTGGAGGAATTGGTGGCGGCCCGCACCCGTCAGGCCCCGTCCCCCCTGCAACACCTCACCGCCCGCGAGCATGACATTCTCCGCGAGATGGCTCAGGGCCACAGCAACGCGGCCATTGCCGGCCGGCTGGGACTCACCGAGCGGGCAGTGGAGAAGCACTCCAACTCGATCTTCGCCAAACTCCATCTGAACGAAGAGCCCGACGTGAACCGGCGGGTCAAAGCGGTGTTGGTCTATCTGGCTGACGGCAGTCCCCCGTAGCCCCCTAGGGGTGCTACCCCCACCGTGAACCGTGGGGTGGCCTCCTTCCCCGCACTCCTGGGGGAGCGCGACAATGCCAGGTAATGGACCGCGTCCCTGTCCTCATCGTCGATGATCAGGAGACGTACCGCGTCGCACTGCGTGCTGTGTTGGCCCGGCTCAGCGAGTTCGAGCTGATCGGGGAGGCGACCTCGGGTGAAGAGGCGGTGGACCTGGTCGCTGACCTGCGTCCTGCCCTGGTGCTGATGGACATCAACATGGGTGGTATCGACGGACTCGAGGCGACCGCCCGCATCACCGGCGAGGACACCGAGGTGGTGGTGGTGTTGGTGTCCACGTACAGCGTCGAGCAACTCCCGCCCCACGCCCGAACCTGTGGCGCTGCCGCCTACATCAATAAAGACGAGCTGAGCCCCCGCCTGGTGCGACGCATCTGGAGCGAACGGGGCGACCCGGCCTGGCGCAACGCTTCGTGAAGACGGGCTGGGACCGCAACCGGCGGGCCCTACAATCGGTGACCGCTTCCCGAGGGCGGGGCAAAGCGGTAAATACGGGAGAGGTCGTCGGTGGAATTCGAGGAACTGGTCAGGCAACGCCGCAGCATCCGGGGGTACAAGGCCGAACCGGTCTCCCAAGAGTTGATCCTGGAGATCGTGGAGATCGCCTCTTTTGCGCCGTCTTCGATGAACACCCAGCCGTGGCACTTCCACGTGATCACCGGTGAGCCCCTCGAGCGCATCCGAGAGGGCAACACCGAGTTGATGATGGCGGGGGCCAAACCCCAGCGGGAGATCCCCGTCGAGGGTGCATACCGCGGGGTACATCGGGATCGGCAAGTGGAGATCGCCTACCAACTGTTTGACGCTATGGGCATCGGGGATGACAAGGAGCGCCGGCGGGACTGGATGATGCGGGGCTTCCGCCAGTTTGACGCCCCGGTGTCCGTGGTGGTCACCTATGACCGCAACCTCGAGCTGGCCACCGTTGGGCATTTCGACCTGGGTGCGGTCACCTATGGGCTGTGCCTGGCCGCGTGGAGTCGGGGGTTGGGCACCGTCATCAACGGCCAGGGGATTATGCAATCACCGGTGGTTCGCCAGCACGCCAACATCCCCGAGACCGAGGTCATTATGACTTGTGTAGCTATGGGCTGGCCGCTGGAGGATTTCGCCGCCAACGACGTGAAGGCTAGCCGCATCCCCGCCGAAGGGATTGTCAGCTTCGTGGGCTTCGACTAAACCGCCGCCGAGGACCCCGGCCGATATCGGTCACGTCGAATCGCTTCAATGGCCTTGCTGGTGATGCGTTGTGGCAGGGTGGGCATCATGAGCACCTCGGATGGTGACCGGACAGGCGAGCTCGATGAGCTGCGTGCTCGAATCGGCTTCGCCGCAGAGATGGGCGGCTCGGAGGCGGTGGCCAGACATCGTGGCGCTGGCCGGTTGACGATCCGCGACCGGATCGATCGGCTGGCGGATCCCGGGACGTTCAGCGAGGTCGGTCGACTGGCGGGGCGGGCCGTCCGGGCCGAGGACGGATCGCTCGAATCGGTGAAGCCGGCCAACTTCCTCTGTGGATCCATGGAGCTGGACGGGCGCCCGGCCGTGGTCACCGGCTATGACTACACAGTGCGAGGTGGTCCCATCGAAGGGGGCCTCATGGACAAACGTCCCTACGCCGAGCGCATGGCCCACGACCTCAAGGTCCCGCTCGTGCGACTGGTCGAGGGGGTGGGCGCCAGCGTTCGTGGCGTGAAGACGTTGGGGGCCACGTACCTGCCGACCGTCCCCGGCTGGGAGTACTCGGTGGCCAATCTCTCGCGGGTGCCGGTGGTGTCCGCCGCGATGGGATCGCTGGCCGGGTTGCCGGCGATCGAGGTCACCGCCGCGCACTTCTCCGTCATGGTGAAGGAACGATCCCAGGTGTTCGTCGCGGGGCCACCGCTCGTCAAGGCGGCCAGCGGTGTCGAGATTGACAAGGAATCGCTCGGTGGCTGGAAGGAGGCGACCCGGTCCGGCTCCGTGGACGCTGCGGTCGACACCGACGAGGAGGCCCTGGCGCTGTTGCAGCGGGTTTTGCGCTACCTGCCGACCAACGTTTGGCAGCTGCCCCCCTCCACCGAGCCGACCGACGATCCCGACCGGACCGACCCCGCCTTGCGGTCGCTCGTGCCGCGTACCCGGCGTCCCATCGATGTGCGACGGTTGTTCGCCAGCGTCGCCGATGAGGGATCGGTCACCGAAATCGCGTCGGCCCACGCTCGGGCTGCGGTCGGCGCCCTGGCGAGGCTGGACGGTCGGCCCGTGGTGTTCCTCGGGACGGACAGCCGATTCAACGGGGGCGGGCTGTCCGCCGCGGCTGCGGACAAGATCGTGCGTTTCGTTGATCTCGCCGACACCTTCCACCTCCCGGTCGTGGCGTTCATGGATCACCCCGGCATGATGATCGGCCTTGACGCGGAGCGGGCGGGCACATTACGGGCAGGCTGTCGAGTGTTGTCGGCGATCTACGAGGTCGACGTTCCCTGGGCGTCGGTCATCGTGCGGCGGGCCTACGGCGCGGCTGGCGCGACCCATCGCAATCCGGCTCGCCACACGTACCGGGTGGCATGGCCGTCGGGTGAGTGGGGCTCGCTTCCGTTGCGGGGCGGGGTCGACGCCGCCTATCGCCGCGTGATCGAGGCGGCCCAGGACCCCGTCGCCAAACGGGCCGAGCTCCAGCTCGAATACGAGCAGATGACCTCGCCGTTCCGAACGGCGGAGGTGTTCGGCATCGAAGACATCATCGACCCGGCCGAGACCAGATCGCGGCTGTGCCGCTGGATCAAGACCGCATATCACACTATGGCCTCGGGACCGGTCGGCCCATCCGGCCGCACGTTCCGGCCCTGACCTCAATGGCGACCGCCTAGCGGTGTTCCTCAGGTGCTGAGGGGGATCCGGCCCAGGATCCGGGTGCCGTGGCCGATCTTGGATTCCACGTCCAGGGAGCCGTGCATGGCCCCGATTCGGTCGGCCATGTTGATGAAGCCGTGGCCTTTGCCCGCCGCTCCCGAGGCGTTGAAACCCGCACCGTCGTCGGCCACCTCGAAGCACAGCTCGTTGTTGTCCCCTCGCCACACCCGAATGGTGAGGGTGGCGCCCTCACCGGCGTGTTTGTTGGCGTTCTGGATCGCTTCGAGGCAGCAGAAGTACACGGCGGCCTCGATGTCGGAAGGATGCCGCTCGCTGTCCTCACAGTGCAAGGACGTCGGCAGGGTCGAGCGGTTAGCGGCGGCGGGCAGGGCCTGGGCCAGACCACCCGAGACGAGCAACGGCGGGTAGATGCCGTGGGCGAGGGCGCGCAGCTCGGCGATGGCGCCCTGCAGGTCGGTTTTCAACTCTTCGAGAAGGGAGATGGCGTCGGCGGGATCCTCCTCAACGGAATCACGGGCCAGACGCACCTTGACCGCCAGCGCGACGAGGTGTTGCTGGGCGCCATCGTGCAGGTTGCGTTCGAGCTTGCGCCGCTCGGCATCACCCGCTGCCACGATCCGGGCTCGTGATTCGTGCAGCTCGGCGTTGCGTTGTCTGACCTCGTCGAGTGAGGCCTGCAACGCTGAGTCGAGGTTGACGTTGTGCAGCGCCACGCCAACCTGGCGAGACAACTCGGTCAGGGTCAAATCGCCGTCCTCGGTGAAGGGATCCCCGTCGGGGAAGCGTTCGCACACGATCAAGCCGAGTAGCTCACCGGCATGGGCCATCGGTGCCACTCGCAGATCAACGGAGGCACCGCGGCCCACGGTGAGATCCGCCAACCAGATATCGATCCAGGTCCCGCCGGACACCGGGGCCCGAGCTACGACGGGCAGGGATTTGTCGCTGACGTTTAGGACGGGCCGGTCACGGTGTGGTGTTCCGGCTACCACCTCGAAACGGCTGCCGCTCCCCGTCCACACCTCGGCCGAGCGAAGCCGCATGCTCTTGCGGAGCGATTCGCACAATTGGAGCAGCAACTCGTCCATCGGGATGGCTCGGGTCAGCCGGGTGCCGAACTTGCGGATGGTGTCGTCCGGCGCAACCTGCTCGCCGTACACCAATCGGTTGGCGACGCCATCGAGGCGGGCCCGGGCCAGGGGGTAAGCCAGGGCCGCCACACCAGCCGCGGCCATGGACACCAGCAGCAGGCTGCGCTCGTCCTGGGACAGTGCATGGC
>JANPEN010000017.1:0-8297 GCA_031422955.1 Acidimicrobiia bacterium | reverse complement strand
GTTGGGACAGCGACTTCCCGAACAGCATGCTGGAGATCCTGCGGGTGGTGGTCTGCGAGTTCGAGTCGAACCAACGCCTGGTGGTGGGCGGCTCCGAACAGGTCCCCCGTCGCTTGTGGTCCCACGTACCAAACGGTATGGTCGGTTGGCCCACCGGCACGTCGTTGTCCACCCTGCACGCCGGCGCACCCAAGCCCGGGGTGGCGCAGGTGCGGCGGTTGGACGATGAGCTGATCGAGGTCATCGACCGCAACGGGGTGGCCCGCCCCTTCCCCGCAGTGTTGTTCACAACACAGAGTTGGTTGCTGACCACCAACATCGACGTGGAAGAATCGCTCTTCTCCCAACCGGTGTGGATGGCGCTGGACCGAACGCGGTACATGCAATCGTCCAAGACCTTCGTGATGGTGGACCGACCCTTCTGGCACGACATCGACCCCGTCACCAACCGGGCCATGCTGAGCATGACCCTCACCGACCGCAACACTCGCGGCACCTACCTGTTCGACAACGGGCCGGACCAACCGGCGGTCATTTGCCTGTCCTACGCCTGGGCCGGCGACGCGCTGAAAGTGCTACCCAAATCGGCCCAGGAGCGGGCCACGTTGGCGTTGGACACCCTGGCCAAGATCTATCCCCGCACCGACATCCGTTCCCACGTCATCGGCGACCCAATCACCGTGTCCTGGGAGATCGACCCAGATTTCCTCGGTGCCTTCAAGGGTGCGTTGCCCGGCCATTACCGTTACAACCGACGCATGTACGCCCAGTTCATGCAGGACGGCCTCCCCGCCTCTCAACGCGGCGTCTTCCTGGCCGGGGACGATGTCTCCTTTACCCCAGGTTGGGTGGAGGGCGCGGTGCAGACCGCCCTGAACGCGGTATGGGGCATCGTGCGCCACCTCGGGGGCAGGTGCCACGACACCAACCCCGGTCCGGGCGACCGCTGGGCCGAGCTCGCCCCGCTGGCTCTGCCCGAGTAGCTCCCATGCATACCTACGAGTATGTTTCGCGCGACTGCACGGCTCTGGCATCCCTGCTCGCTTCGGGAGAGGTGTCCCCCGCCGAGGTGGCCGATGCAGCAACCGACGCTCACGATCGAACCCACCAAGCCCTCGGCGCCGTCCTCGAATGGTACGACGAGCCCGCCCCCAGCTCAGGGGCCGGCCCGTGGGCGGGGGTGCCGGCGCTGCGCAAGGACTACGGGGCGACCGAGCGGGGCCGGCTGACCGAGCGGGGCAGCCGGCTGTCGGCGGGCTGGCGAGCGGGCACCACCAGCCCGCTGTTCCGTCGCCTGGCCGAGCTGGGGGTGGTGGTGCGAGGTCGCGCCTCGGTGCCCGAGTTCATCCTGCACGCCACCACCGAGTCACGCCTGGCCGGGGTCACCGTCAACCCCTGGAACCCCGCCTTCTCGGCGGGAGGGTCATCGGGCGGCTCAGCGGCCGCGGTGGCGGCTGGGGTGGTGCCCTTCGCCCACGGCTCGGACTGTGCCGGCTCTCTCCGCATTCCGGCGGCAGTATGCGGGCTGATCGGGCTCAAGCCGACCCGAGGGCGCATCCCGTGGGGCGAGACCGTCGGGGTCCGCGGTTGGGGCGGTATCGCTGAGGAGTTCGTGCTCACCCGCAGCGTGCGCGACGCGGCATTCCTGCTGGCCGCCTTGGAGTCCGCAACATTCCGAGACCAACGGGGCACACAGGGTGGTAGTGCTGCACTCAGTAGGGCCGATTCGACGTCGATTCGCCGCGATTCGGGTCGAGAGATTTTCGGTCAAAATAGGCTCGGAGCTGCGGCTTTAACGGTTCTACCCAACCGGCCTCTGCGCATTGGGGTGGTCGTCGAACACTGGGCCGGCGCCGCGGTCGACCCTGTCCTCGAAGCCGCCCTGGCGTCGCTGAGCAACTGGTTGGACCAGGCCGGCCACCGGGTCAGCGTTACCGGTTGGCCCCTCCCCTACGAGCGCCTCGCTGCGCTGATGGACCCGCTCTTCGGCCTGGCGGCCAAGGCCGACATCGAGTGGGTTGGTGCCCAGACCAACCGCCCCCTCGACGCCACCACGTTGGAACCGCTCACCCTCGAATACCTCGATGCGCTGCGGGCCCTTCCATCCACCGCGGCCGGCGATGCCCAACGGGAAGCGACGCGGGTGACCGAGCAACTCGACCGCTGGCGCGACGCCTTCGACATCGTGCTGTGCTCCACCCTGGGCCGAGCGAGCCTGCCCCTCGGCCGGCTCGGGGGTGAAGTGTCCCTCCCCGTCTGGGTCTCGGCCAACGACGCCTTCACCCCCCACAGCTTCGCGGCCAACGTCACTGGGTGGCCGGCATTGTCCTTCCCCTGGGGCAAAGGACCCCACGGCATACCGATTGGTATCCAAGGGTTAGCAGGACGGGGCGACGACGAGTTGCTGCTCGGCCTGGCCGCCTCGTTGGACCACGCCGCACCTCCCCTCGGTCGACCGTTGTTGCCCGCCCTCCACTGGCCCGACCGCAATCAGCCCGACACACCGGGCAGTACGCAGAGCATCTCGTAGAGCAGGTTGGCGGCGGTCAGCGCGGTCATGCCGCTTTGGTCGTAGACCGGCGCTACCTCAACCAGGTCGGCGCCGACCAGATCCAACCCGGCGCAGCCCCGGATGATCTCGAGCGCCTGGATAGTGGTGAGCCCGCCGATCTCGGGCGTCCCGGTGCCAGGGGCGAAGGCGGGGTCCAACCCGTCGATGTCGAAGCTGAGATAGACCGGCCCCGCCCCGAGTTGCGCACGAACCTCGGCCATCAGCGGCACCAGCGACCGATGCCAGCACTCCTCTGCCTGCACCACCCGGAACCCTTGCTGCCGTGACCAGTCGAAATCGTCGGCCGCGTAGCCGGTGGCCCGCACGCCGATCTGCACGCCCCGGGCCGGGTTCAGCAAGCCCTCCTCGGTAGCCCGGCGGAACGGGGTGCCGTGGGCGATTGACTCGCCGAACATGGTGTCGTTGATGTCGGTATGCGCATCCACATGCACCAGCCCCATGGGCCCGTGCCGTTTGGCCAGGGCCCGCAGGATGGGCAACACCACGGTGTGGTCCCCGCCCATCGACACGGTGATCAGGCCATGGTCGATCAACCGGTCGTAGTGGGCCTCGATCCGGGCGACCGCGTCGCGCAGGTCGTAGGGGTTGGTGGCCACGTCACCGGTGTCATCGATGCGCAGGCGGTCGAACGGCGCCGCCCGGGTGGCCATGTTGTACGGGCGGATCAGCACGGACTCGGCCCGAATGGCCCGTGGCCCGAAGCGGGCGCCGGGCCGGTTGGAGGTGCCGATGTCGAGCGGGACGCCCACCACGGCGACGTCGAGCTGGTCCAGCGGCGTGTTCGCCGGCAAGCGCATGAAGGTGGCGATGCCACCGAAACGGGGCATCTGGTTGCCCCCGAGCGGCTGAGGATGATCGGCCATGACCCAGTCTTCCAACTTCGCGTGCGCTAGCCAGCCGGGGTCAGGATTAACCTTTCGGCAATGCGAGGAATCGATCGTCCGGCCAGCACCTGGCGCGCCCGCTTCATGCTGCGAAGCAGGCGGTAACGGTGGACATCCTGTCGAGTCGGGTCATCATCCACCCCCGCGATCTCGAGCGTTCCAGGCGGTTTTACGAGGACGTCCTCGGGCTTTCGATCTACCGCCAGTGGGGCGTCGGGGTGGCCTACTTCATCGGCGGCGGCCACCTGGAGCTGTCCCGCGGTGATGGCGAGGACCGCACCACGTTATGGTTGCAGATCCCCTCGCTCGACGGCGTCGAGGACTCGTTGCGGGCCGCCGGCGTTGTGGTCACCAAGTCAGCGGAGCCCATGCCATGGGGTCTGATCGAGCTATGGATGAACGATCCTGACGGCAACGAACTTCGCCTCATCGAGGTACCCGAAGCCCATCCCATACGCCAGCGACCACCGGGCACCTGATCGGCGGCACCGCCCGGGAGCCCCCGACGCGGGGTCCCGGGCGCCGCGGTCAGACCGTGGGCTTGCGCTGGCCGTAACCCTTGAAGGTGTCGTTGATATGGGTGAGGACGGAGGCCAGCTTGGCGTTACGGCCCTCCAGCAAACGCGGGGCCAGCCGGGTCAGGTCTTCGACCGTCCAGCGGCCCTCGGTGGCCAGGATCTTCTCCTCGGTCAGGGACCATCCGCCGTACAGGCCGACCTCGTTGCCCCCGATGTGGAACACCCCGCCGGTGAAGGGACAGTCCTCGGTGGCCAGGTAGGCCACCAGCGGGCTGACGTTGGCCGGGTCGTAAAGGTCGAAGCTGCCGTCCTCGGGGGCGCCGATGCGCTCGCCCAAGCCGGGCGTCTGCAGCGTCATACGGGTACGAGCCACCGGCGCCAGACAGTTGGCTCGCACCCCGTAACGGGACAGCTCTTGGGCCATGACGATGGTGGCGGACGCGATGCCGGCCTTGGCCGCGGTGTAGTTGGTCTGGCCCGGGTTGCCCAACATGGCGCCAGAGGCGGTGTTGATGATGCAGGCCTTGACCTGCTCGCCGGTCGCCTTGGACTTCTCCCGCCAGTACGACGCCGCCCAACGAGAGGGCACGAAGTGACCCTTGAGGTGCACGGCTATGACGGAATCCCACTCGGCCTCGGTCATGTTGACCAGCACCCGGTCCCGCAGGATGCCGGCGTTGTTGACCAACACATGGAGGTCGCCGAAGGCCTCGACGGCGGCGTTGACCATGCGCTGGCCGCCCTCCCAGTCCGTGACGTTGTCGGTGTTGGCCACCGCCTCGCCACCCATGGCTTTGATCTCCTCAACGACCTCCTGGGCGGGTCCGGCGTCGGACCCGCTGCCATCGACGTTGCCGCCGAGGTCGTTGACCACGATCTTGGCCCCTTCCGAGGCCAGCAACAATGCATGCTCTCGACCGATACCGCGCCCCGCGCCGGTGACGATCACAACTCGTCCGTCTAATGCTCCCATGGGCCAGGATCGTACTCGGCCGCCTCAGCGTCCTTCGAAGCTGGCCGGGCGGCGGCGACGCCAGGCCCGATGCGCTTCTCGGCTGTCCTCGGTTTGGCCCAGCGACATGAACCGGTAGATGTCGGCGTGGGCGGCGTCACGCCAGACGTGCTCGACGTGGGGGACGTGTTAAATGGGCCCGGTGATCAAGGTGTGTGAGTTAGTGACCCGGCGGCCCGACCTCGATGTCGAGGCCTTCCAGCGCTACTGGCGGGACGTGCACGGGCCCATCGTGGCGGCCATCCCCGGCCTGGTGCGCTACGTGCAATCGCACCCGCGTCTGGGCGGCTACCGCAATGGTCCCCTTGTCTACGACGGGGTGGCAGAGATCTGGGTGCAGGACAAGGCCGCGCTGGCGACCATGGCCACCACCGCCCAGTTCGCCTCGGCCAAGGCCGACGAGCCCAACTTCATCGACACCACCACGCTGGTGGAGCTAGCGGGACTTTCCTGGCTGTGGCGGGTGGGGTGTTGTTGGTGCTGGTCAGTGGGGGTGTTTGGGTGGTGGGGGTGTAGTACCTAGGTCAGCGTTTGGGGGCGTAGGTGTTGAGGTTGAAGAGGTTGTAGAGGTGTTGTTGGGTGGGGTTGATTTCGGTGAGCATTCGCCGGGCGCGGGGTCGGCCTCGTTCGCCTTGGTAGAGCAGCACGGTTTCTTGGATCCCGTGGAGGGTGGTGAGTAGTTCGGTGACGCTCATGTTGATGCCGGCGTGTTGTGCTTCGCGGCGCATGAGCCGGGCGATGGTGAGGGCGATCACGCAGGTGAAGCTGTGGACCCGGATCTTTTGGTCAGTCCAGTGGAACATCGGGGAGAACGACACGATGTCGGGGTCTTTCATTTGGCGGAAGTCCGCTTCGACCTCGGATTGGGATCGGTAGCCGGCGACGACGGCGGCGGTGGCCCATTCGTCGCGGTCCGTGAACAGGATCCGTTTGCCGAACAGTTCCGTTTGGAGGGTGGTTCTCGCGGTTTGGTTGGTTTGCCACGTGAGACGCAGCTCGGTCGGGGTTTCGCCGGTCAGGGTGGTGGAGATGATCCGGGAGACCCAGCGGGGTTTCAAGATGGCGGCGATCTCCGTTTCGACCCCTTGGCGTGGTTTGCGGGTCTTTCCCCTCCCCAGACGCGCCGCGAGTTCGTCGAGTTGGCGGTGGGCTTTGGCGAGTGTCTGATCGAAACCGCGTGCTTGTTTGGTGTGCAGGTTCTGGGAGTGGGTGACAACGAGGCGGCGTTGATGGCCGAACACGACCTTGGTGGTCTCAAACGCGCTCAGCCCCGGGAAGTGTTGTTTGTCGACCATCTTGTAACGGCGTTTCGGGATAGCGAGCAGTTCTGGGTGGTCAGACGGCGGGAGGGACCCGACGAAATGAAGCGGGGAGTTTTCAATGAGTTCCTGGTTGGATTGGGAGTCTTGGCCGGCGTCGTAGACGAGGGTTAGCTGACCGGCGTCCGCGGCGAGGGCACCGAAGCGGGCGACGAACTCGTTGACCATCTCGGGGAACTGGGTGACATCGGGGCGGTTGCCGGGATAGGCGTGGGAGACCAACGGGACGCCGCCGTCTGTGGACACCACCAGTCCGAGACCGACCAGTCGCAGGTCGGTGCGTTTCTGTTTGGCGTGACCTCGTTGGGCGATAGGGGCCCGGTCATTGCCCGAATCGATGTACGTCGCGAAGTTCGTCATGTCCAACACCAGCCCTGACAGGTCCACCGCGAACTCCTCGACCATGCGGGTGAGGATGCGCCGCTCGATCTCTTGGAGCTGGTCCTCGGAGATGGCGTCCATGGCGTCCCAGAACCGCCGGTGATCCAACGCCGCCGCGGGGAGACGCACCCACCGGTCACCAGCGGTTTTGGCCCACCACTTCGCGAACGCCAGCTTGGAGCAGGGGTCCACCAAACGGTTCGCTACCGCCAAAGCGATGTAGGTCCCGACCGACGCCCGCGCATCGGCACGGCGGCCTCCGACCACCTCGTCCACGATCTCCGCGACGCGGAGACGTTCGAGCATTCCCCACACCGCGGCCAGATCCCCGAAGGCGAGATGTCGCGTACGGTCCGGTTCGCCGGGCCCTGTCTCAGACAGGCGGGCGGCGATCTCCTCCGCCGAACCCAAATAGCGCTGCGACACAATCCGGGGCTTGCCCCCCACCCTCGCCGATTCCGCCAGGTAGTAGTAGGTCTTGCCGTCCTGCTTCTTCCCAACGATAAACGCCATATCTAGGTACTACCACACCGGCAACACCAAACGCGAGCCCCTGACCAGCACAAACGCGCTGGTCACAGGGTTATTTGAAAGAAAGTTCTGGGAGGCCCCGAGGAGGGCCTCAAACACCTAACCAGGAAGGTCCCGCTAGGCCCCCGACCCGGCGATCGGCGCCACCGCGCCACCGGCCTCCGGGCTCAGCTCAGGACGGCGGCGCCGGCCCTGGCCACCTCGACGTCGTCCTCCGCGGAGCCGCCGGAAACCCCGATGGCGCCGACCAGCTCTCCGGCCGCGTATAGCCCCACCCCGCCTCCGAACACAATGAGGCGGGGCACTTTGGTTATGCCGTGGACCAACGAGGGCTCGTTCTCGATCGCCCCCCACCAGCGGTCGGTGGGCATGCCACCGAAACCGGCCACCGTGTAGGCCTTGTCGGCGGCGATCCCGGCGGAGATCCGGGGGGCGCCGTCCATGCGGGCACTGAGCACGGCCTCGCCGGCGGGATCGGCAATGCACACACAAAACAGCTTGCCCATCGCCTCCGCCTGAGCCAGCGCCGCCCCCAGCACCCGCTGCGCCGCCGCTAACGAGATGGTGCGCATCGACAAGGTGTCAGACATGATTCCTCCTGGCCCGGCTTTCCGGTGCAGTCGCGTTTGGGTGGGCCCGCCGAAGGGTAGTGCCCCGCTTTGCGACCGCGAGCGCGCCCCAAAGGACACAGAATCAGCTCAAGCCATCGAAAGTTGGTAGACCCGGGCGGCTTTCTGACAGAGGCCTCCGGCTAGACCCTCAAAAGCTTGACGCGACGAGAGCGTTTGATCACCCACCGTCGAGATATCCGCACCATACCGATCAGTATGTGAAAGAAAACCGCCCAAGTCCAGATTTTCAGTCCCAGCGGGCGCTTGAGCCCCTCCACCAGGGCGTAGCTTCTGATGCCATCGGGAACCTCCGGGGATCGCCGAGTTGGCCGCGCGTTGAGCACCGCACCCCCGGGACGTCTCGCCGCGTAACGTAGTGTCACCTTTGATGACCTGGCGACGAGGGCGGTGCTTGCCCCTCTCCGGAGCCCGACCATAGGTTGCCGTTTCGTTCTCGCCCCACCCTGTA
>JANPEN010000016.1:0-2333 GCA_031422955.1 Acidimicrobiia bacterium | reverse complement strand
GAATGAGGCGGGGTCGGAAGCCCGCCAGGAGGACTGACGCGGCCGCGGCCCAGCCAAGCCAGGCGCTCCGGGTGAACGTGAAGGCCAGGGTGGCCGTGGCCAAGACCCCGGTGGCCGCCCCGAGCCAGCGCCAGCGGCGCTCGCGCGAGAGCAGGGCCACCCCGAACGCCATGGCGGCGACCAGAAGCAGCTGGCCTCCATAGGTCATGTAGTGTCCAGAAGGCCCGCGGGCCCGGGCCGCAAACGAGGCCCCGTGCAGCAAGAACAAAACCGCTCCAAAAATCGCCGCGAGTGCCGATGAAAGCAAGAGCAGGGTGATGGCCTTCGTCCCCTCCCGGCGGTTACTGCCATGAAACGCAACCAGTGGAACGAGGGCCGGAAAGAGGGCTTTGGAGAGCCGGGTGGCGCTTTCGGCCCGGTCGAGGGCGAAGGCAGTCGATAGGGTCAGGGCCAGCAACCAGCCCAGGGCCGGCCAGAGCAACGGAGTGGGCTCGGGCCGGTGCCGGGGGGTGGTCAGCCAGAGCAGCACGGTCGAGACGGCGCAGAGAGCGGTGGCGATGGACATCGGAGCAATCGACCAGGGCAGCGTGATGATTAGCAGCATGAAACAAAAGCGGGACACGACGAGGAGTCTGCTCGGCGCGATTTCGCCAGTGGTCATGGTCGTGTTGGTGGGTGGGGCCGTCATGTCGGCGGACCTTGCGAGCCAACCGGCGGGTTGAATGTCATGGGCAAGAAGGACCTCCAGCTAAGGATGGCGCAAAATTTTGCGGCGCCCAGACGGTGTTCTGAGCGTGACAAGTGGGCCTCGAATGTGCGAGACTATGCGCACAGAGGAGGTGGCCCCGCGTGACACAGACTCGCGGGGGCCATAGACCGCCAACACGTATCCATCGCTGCGCAGGAGAGTCCGACGAACCTCAATTTGCTACCCGCCTGATTTGCTCAGCTAAGGTTCTGCAGTACGTCGTTGACTTGACGCCACTTCCTGTTCCACCAACAACTCGCAGGGCTTGATGGGTCCGGGAACCTCTGGTCACAACCTTGCCAGCCATCCCGATCCACCAATCCATCCAGAGGGAAGAGCATGAGAGTCCTCGTCACAGGGGGTGCTGGGTTCATCGGATCCCACCTCGCAGAGGCCCTGCTTCACAAGGGCTCCGAGGTGTGGGCCCTCGATGATCTCTCCACCGGCCGGCTCGAGAACCTTCGCTCGTTCGAGCGCCATCCCCATTTTCGTTTCCTCGAAGGCAGCGTCACGGACTCGGCGCTGGTCAATGGTCTCGTGGCCCAGTGTGACAGGGTGTACCACCTGGCCGCGGCAGTGGGTGTGAAGTATGTCCTGGAGAACCCGCTGCGTTCCTTGATCACCAACATTCGCGGGACGGAAGTCGTTCTCGAGGCCTGTGCGGAGCACGGCCGAAAGGCGATGGTCTTCTCGAGCAGCGAAGTGTACGGGAAGGGCGTCTCGGTTCCCTTCTCCGAAGATGATGATCGGGTGATGGGACCGACCCACAAGCTACGGTGGTCCTATGCGTGTGGCAAGGCCGTCGATGAGAGCCTGGCACAGGCGTACTGGCAACAGCGCCAGCTTCCGGTGGTCGTCGTCCGATGTTTCAATACCTGCGGTCCGCGCCAGACCGGTTCCTACGGAATGGTGATTCCAAACATGATCGTCCGCGCCCTTCGCGACGAGCCCATCCTGGTGTTCGGTGACGGACAGCAGTCCCGCTGCTTCTCGGCGGTCAGCGATGTCGTGCGTGGTGTGCTCATGCTGGCCGAGAACAAAGAGGCCGAGGGTGAGATCTTCAACGTCGGCAGCGACGAGGAAGTCACCGTGCTCGAACTGGCTCAGCGCATTCGTCGAATGTGCGAGAGCCGCAGCACCATCGAGTTCGTGGCCTACGAAAAGGTCTACGGCAATTCCTTCGAAGACATGAGGCGGCGCGTCCCCGACCTTCGCAAGATCAATCGGTTCGTGGGCTTCCGACCCCAGTCGACGCTGAACCAACTCTTGGAACTCACGATTCGCGACACCTGCCAACAGATGGGCATTCCGTACCCGGTCGGGATGGCTGCCGCTTAGTCCGCCCGTCGCGGTCAATGCCCTGAGAAGTCCATGGCGCTTGCGACTGCGTTCGTACTCGCCCTGATCAGCGCCCTGACGCTCACGCCGCTCGGAACCCGAGTGGCGTGGGCGATTGGCTATCTGGATCATCCCGAGGCCCGAAAGCTCCACACCTCGGCGACCGCCCTGCTGGGAGGGGCGGTCGTTTTCATTTCGGCCGTGCTGGCGTGGTGGGTGGCGCAGGTCACGCAGCACCCCCCCCCGG
>JANPEN010000015.1:0-7548 GCA_031422955.1 Acidimicrobiia bacterium | reverse complement strand
TCCCGCCCCCCGCTCGGGACGAATCGATAGCGATTCGCTCCGAGCGGGGGGCGAGAGGGAACCCCTGGGTGTAGGGCAGGAGGTAGGCGAGGGGGTGGCTTTGGGTGAGCGGGGGGTGGGATTTGGGGCAGACGGCTTCGTTGTCATACCCCGCTGCGATACTGGGGGCTGAGGGTCGGACCCACCTCGGTTTAGGGGTCCTCGTCAGATCTGCGTTCTTCGAAAGGGTGCTCGTCATGCACCACCGCCGTGTCGATCCCATCCGCCAACACAGCCCCGTCCATGGCGCCAAACGACGCAAGCTGCAAGCCGCTTGCCAGGCGGTCGACACCGAACTCGCCCAACTGGACGACCAGCTCGACCGGCTCTGCGAGCAGCGTCGCGAGGTGGCCAGCCGCCGCCGGCAGCTGCACAACAATCTTTGGCCCAACCTGGCCAAACGCGGCCGGAGGGCCGCTCCCGACGGTAGCCACGCCCTCCCTCCCGTCCTGGCCAACGCGCAGCGGCTCTACGGCCGTCGGCTGCGAGCCACCTGCCTTGACGTGCTGTCACGCCTCGGGTCACTCGCTCTGGTGGAACTGCACGCCCACCTACATCGCTTGGGGATGGTCGTGGACCATCGCCACCCGGTCAAAGCACTAGCCGACGCCCTCGGCTACGAGGCCGACCGTGGACGGGCTGCTCGTACCGCCAGGGGCGTGTACGAGCTGGTTCCTGGCACCGTTGTGCCGAGAACGTCCGCCCTCCGATAGGCCCCTATCACTCCTGCCCCCCGGCTACCGCGACGCGGCTAGGACGAGCCTGCGGCCAGCTCCTCTTTCTTACGCAGGCTCCACGCGTCGACTTCATCGCGAGCGGTGGTGGCGTAGCGCGACAACTCGTCGGTACCGTGGGTGCGGGCGGTCAGCTCCAAACGGTGGCCATTCGGATCGAAAAAGTAGATCGACTGAATGAACCCGTGGTCGACCGGTCCGAGCACGTTGATCCCGTGGTCTTCCAGCCGAGCCTTCTTGTCGGCCAGTATTTCCAGGGAATCGACCTCAAGGGCCAGGTGCTGCGCCCAATCAGGGCTGGTCTCTTGGGCGACGTGGGCCTCGTCGATGACATCGAAGAAGGCCACCCAGCTACCGTCACCCAGCTGGAAAAAGATGTGGGCATGCGGGGCGTACTGGCCGGTCGAGGGCACCGTGTCCTGCACGATGGTGTGGGCCAGCGGGAGCCCGAGGACGTCGGCGTAGAACTCCGTCGTCTCCTTCGCGTCGCGACAGCGATAGGCCACGTGGTTGAGTCGTTGCACGGTCATGGCTGGACCCCCTGGTCTTTGCGTTCCCTTTACGGTAGGCGCGGAGAGCGAGACTTTCTGCCCGGTTGGCGAGGCAGCCCCTCCACCGCGACCTACGCTGCAAGGCTGATGACCGCTGTCCTGCCGGGAGGCACCGCCACCCCCGCGCAGCCGCTGCGCGCCCCTACACCTGCTCCCAGCCCGCCGCCGGCCCAAACGAGTGGCGGCGGGACGGCTTCTTCGACACCCACCCGCTTGCGCACGCTGCAAGTCCTGGTCGCCGTCAGCTGCCTGGCCCTCGGCTTGGCCCTGATCGTGTCGGCTAGCACTCGAAACGGCCAGATCGATCAGGCCGAGCGGGCGTCCGACCTCGTCGTCGCCACCCAAGACGTGCGCGCAGCGCTGGGAAGGGCCGACGCCGCCTCGGTGAACGCTTTCCTGGCCGGAGGTGTTGACCAGCCCGAACAGCGTCTGCGCTATTCCACAGCCCTCGAAGATGCTGGTGTGGCTCTGCAACGAGCCGGGTCGGCGGCCGGTCCCGCCCCAGACACCAACGCCGCCGCCGCGGTCAGCGAGCTGCAGCGCCTGTTGCCCATCTACAGCGGGCTGATCGAGACGGCTCGGGCCAACAACCGCCAGCAGCTTCCCCTGGGCGCGGCATACTTGCGGGCCGCTTCGCAGTTGCTGCGCACCGAGGTGGCCGAGCAGCTCGGCCTGCTACGGGTTGCTGGCGACGGATCCCTGCGGGAGGTGGACCAAGACATCGTCGGTGGCTTCGGGCTCATCCCGTTGGCCTTGGTCGTTGTGGTGCTGGGGGTCTTCGTTGGAACCCAACGCTGGCTGGCCGTGCGCACCCGGCGTCTGCTCAGCCCTGGCCTGCTGGGGGCGGGGCTGGTGCTGGTGGCCGGATTGGTGTGGGTGGCCACCTCGATCGGTAACTCGGCCCAGGCCGCCGCCGCCGCCAGTGCCGATGGTTACGACCGGCTCTCGGCCCTTACCGCCATCCGAGCCGACGCCTTCGATCAACAGGCCAGCGCGACCTTCGCTCTGGTCGATCGGGGGGCCAGGGACAGCTTCAACGCGGCCGCTGCTACCGCCGCCCAGAACGTTGAGGCCCGGTTGGCTGTTTTCGATGATCGAGGCAGCGGCCTCGATTCCAGTTGGCGTCGCTACCTCGAGCGAAGCGAAGCCATCACCGCCGCCGACGAGGCCGGTGATGCCGAGGGTGCTAGGGACAAGGTCACTGCGGCCATCAGCGAACCCGACAGCCTGAGTGGGCGGTTCGAGGCTTTCGATGAGCAGGTTGTCGTCCATCTCAACATCGCCAGACAGTCGCTGGGTTCGGGGCTGGACCAAGCCCGCAGCCTGCTCGATCGGGTTCGCATCGTGGCCGCCGTCATGGCGTTGGTGGCCGCAGGGCTGGCCGCTTGGGGAATCCAACAACGGATAAGCGACTACCGATGACCCCGACCCGAGTAGTGATCCCCCGCCGACGTCCTTGGCAATCGGCCGGAGGGCCGGTCAGGGTGCTGGTCGCGGCCGGTGCCGCCCTGGTGGTGCTGGCCGCCTGCGGGGCCAGCTATCGAGCTCCCGAGGCGCTGTCCCTGCCGGACCCCGTCACCGCTTCGACGGCTGTCACGCCGCAACTGGTGGACTGCGGCGGCCCGAACGACAAGCTTCCCGCGGAGGCCTCCTACCCGGCGCTGGAGTCGCTGCCAGCGCCGGGCCAGATGCCCGCTGGCAGCTACATGGCTCAGATCCAGCAACGGGGCAAGCTGGTGGTGGGCACGTCGATCGATACCAAGCTGTTCTCCTCCATCGACCCGGCCACCAACAAGATCGAAGGCTTCGACGTGGATATGGCCAGGCTGGTGGCCTCGGCCATCTTCGGCCCCAACGACGTCGACGCCCGCTTGGAGCTGCGCGGCATCACCTACGCCCAGCGCATTCCCAAGGTGGTGAGCGGCGAGGTCGATCTGGTCGCCCACACCATGACCATCAACTGCAAGCGCTGGCAGCAGGTGGCCTTTTCGGGCGTGTACCTGTGGGCCGGCCAGCGTCTGCTGGTGGCCGAAGGATCCGGCGTGCTGGTCATTGACGACCTCGCCGGTCGGAACGTGTGTGTTTCCGCCGGGGGCACATCGGCGGATGAGATGCGCTCGCTGAAGCTGGACCCGCCCATCACCGTCACAGAGGTCGCCAACCAGACCGATTGCGTGGTGTTGTTCCAGCGGGGCGAGGTCGACGCCATCCGCAGCGATGACACGGTGCTGGCCGGATTCCGGGACCAGGACCCCTTCTCCGAGATCGTCGGGCTATTCCTGACCCAGGAGCCCTACGGCATGGCCATGAGCTTGGACCATCCCGAGTTCACCGCTTTCGTGAACGCAGTGCTGGATCGGGCCAAGGCGGACACCAGCCCGGCCGGTTGGACCGGCCGCTACGACGAGTGGCTGCGGGAAAGCCTCGGTCCGCCGGCCGCCCGCATCAACGTCGGCCAACCCGCGGTTCCCGGCGTGCCTGCTCCGGACTACAACCGGCCCCGCCCGGCCGGCAGCTGAGCTTGTCGGCATCGTGGCCCCCGCTGATCTGCAGGCCTGGGTGACGCAGGTGCGCGCCGACTTCGACCAGCTCAGCGCCAACCTGGTCGACCTGGACGGGGATCCCACCACCGCCCTGTTGGCGGCGGGGGATCTGGGCGGCACCAGCGAGGCACCCGCTCGGGCCGCGCTCGATGCCCTGGAACGGCTGTGGGCGCACCTGCCGTTGGTGCGGGCCCAGCTGGTGGCGGTGGAGGAGGAACAAGCCAAGGGTCGCCGGGCTGACGCGGATCGGGTTCGCCGCTTGTTAACCACCGCGGTGGTCGAGCTGCACGACCCCGCCCTTCCGATCTCGCCCCGTCACGCTGCCGCTCCGGCCGGGCCGAGGGCCGCGCTCACCATTGCCGAGGCGATGAACGCGCTGGTGGCGGACTACCACTGCGCCGCCGACGCGGTGGGTAGCATCGGTACCGCCTGGCGGGAGGGATTGAGCCGGCTCGACACTGGCCGGGCTGCGCTGAGCGGACTGGAGCACGACCTCGGACCTTTCCCCGAGGCCAACGCCCTCCGGGAGTTGCTCGAGCGCGCCAGCGAGGCCGCCGCCGGCGATCCCCTTCGCCTGGGCGACCTCCTCGGGGCCTTGCCGCACACCGTCGGGGCAGCGGAGACGGCCCGCCGCCATCTGCTGGCGCGCCGGGCGGGCCTGACCCAGGAGCTTGAAGCCGCCGCCGCCCTCCTGGCCGAGTTGGACCGTACCATTCGCAATGGTACGGAGGCGCTGGAGACGGCTCAGGCCAAGATCGCCAACGCCACCGAGCTGCTGGCACCCCTGGATCCGGTGGCCGTGCTCGATGCCCAACCCCGGGGCCTTGGACCGTGGCTGGCCCGGCTTCAGGGCACCGCCGGACGTGATTGGCGCGCCGCGGTCAACGGGCTGGTGGCCTGGCGGAGCGTGGCCGACGCCACTTTGGTGGTGGCGGGGGAGATTCTCGCCGCCAACCAGGCGCCCCTGGCCCGCCGCAACGAGCTGCGGGGTCTGCTCTCGGCTCTGGCCGCTAAGGCCGCCTCCACCGGCCAAGCCGAGGACCCTGAGCTGTCCCGCCTGCATGGCGAGGCCCGCGCCGTGCTGTTCGAGGCCCCGTGCGACCTGACTGCGGCGGCCGCCGCGGTGGAGGCCTTTCGCACTGCCCTGGCCTCGCGCCAAGTGATCTCTGGGAGGAACGAGCGATCATGACCACGGCCTGCAATCGGACCGGCTGCGGTGGGGCCATCCTCGATGGCTATTGCGATACGTGCGGGTTGGCCCCCCAACCCGGGGCTGTAGCCCCCCCGACCGCCCCCGGACCGGGGACCGCCACCCCCGCGCCGGCCACCCGTGGTTCTGCGACCACACCGATCGGTATGGTGGGCGGGTCAGGGCCGGTCGCATCCTCGCGAGTGTCCGCCCGCGCCGCCAGCTCGGTTTCACGCGGCTCGCAGGGGGCGGCCGGTAGCCGGCGAACGGTGCGAAGCGATACCTCCCGGCATGTCTCGGCTCGGCTGGGAGCGGGCTTGGTGGCTATTGCCCCGGTGTCGGTGACCGATGCCCGTAAGTCCATCATGGCGGTGGCCGAGGTCAGCGAGGACAAGCGTTACTGCTGGAAATGCGCAGCCCCGGTGGGCCGATCCAAGGCCGGGCGCCGCGGGCGTACCCAGGGATTCTGCCCCGCCTGTGGGGCCGCTTTCGATTTCGAACCCAAGTTGGGGCCGCGGCTGCTGGTGGCCGGCCAGTACGAGGTGATCGGCTGTTTGGCCCACGGTGGGTTCGGCTGGATCTATTTGGCCCAGGACCGCAATGTGGCGGACCGGGCGGTGGTCCTCAAGGGCGTGTTGAACCAGGGCGACACCGAAGCGGTGGACGCCGCTATCGCCGAGAAACGCTTTTTGGCCGAGCTTGAGCACGGCAATATCGTAGAGATTTACAACTTTGTCGAACACCTTGGCGATGGTTACATCGTCATGGAGTTCGTTGGGGGCAAGTCGCTCAAGCAAGTACTCAAGGAGCGGATGACCGCCAATGGGGGCCGAGCGAACCCATTGCCGGTGGACCAAGCCATTGGTTACATGTTGGGTATGCTGCCGGCGTTGGGCTATCTCCACCGTCGGGGCTATCTCTATTGCGACTTCAAGCCCGATAACGTCATGCATTCCGGCGAAGATCTAAAGTTGATCGATCTCGGCGGTGTGCGCCGCATCGACGACCACGCCGCCGCCATCTACGGCACGGTGGGTTTTCAGGCTCCCGAGATTGCCACCGATGGGCCTACCATTAGCTCCGATCTCTATACCGTGGTCCGCACGTTGGCCGTATTGACGTTGGATTTACCCGGTTACCAGCGCGAGTTCGCCCACCGGTTGCCCGATCTGAACGGTGAAGCGTTGTTCCAACGGCACGAGTCGTTCTATCGGCTTTTGCTGAAGGGCACGGCCCCCAATCCCGACGATCGTTTCCAGTCCACCGATGAGTTGTCGGATCAGCTGCTGGGGGTGTTGCGCGAGGTGGTGGCCACCACCTCGGGCCAACCCCGCCCTGCGGTATCCACCCGCTTCAGCGCCGACCGCTGGCAGCCCGCCACCGGGGCCTCCCTGGCCGGTGGGGACCTGCCTGACCTCAAGCCCAATAGCGAGGACCCCGCGGTGTCCTTCCTGACCGAGATCGTTGGCTTCCGGTCCGATCAGGCCCTGGCCGCCATTGCCGAGGAACGAGACGCCCAAAGGGTGCCCGACAGCATCGAGGTGAGGTTGCGTCAGGTTCGGGCCCACGTCGAGCGGGGCGAAGCGCAGCTCGCCCGGCTGTTGGTGGTGAAGATTCGAGCCGAGGACCCCTGGGAGTGGCGGGCCTCATGGTATGAGGGTTTGTTGCTGTTGGCCGCCGGCGACGGTGGCGGCGCGGTGAACGAGTTCGACCGGGTCCGCACCGATGTCCCCGGCGAACTGGCTCCCAAGCTGGCTGCTGGCATGGCTGCGGAGCTGGCTGGTGATGACGCCGAGGCCGCCGCCCTCTACCAGCTCGTAGCTGTGGTCGATCCGGGTTATGTGACCGCCATTTTCGGCCTGGCTCGCTGTCGGGCCGCCCTGGGGGACCTCGACACCGCAGTGGCGGCTCTTCAAGCAGTACCGCCGTCTTCCGCGGCCAGGCGCGCCGCGCTGGAACAGGTGGCGGCCTGGTTGTTGCAACGCGCCACCGGTACTGCCAACCTGCACGACGCGGTGGCGGCGGCTGATGCCGTGCAAGCAGCCGCCCTCGATGCCCGCCGCCGGGGGGAGTTGGCCGCAGGGGTCCTCCAAGTCGTACTTGATGGTATGTTGGCTAGCGTGTGGCCTCCTCGCCCGGAACTGCAGTTCTTCGGCCAACCGGCCACCGAGGCGGGGGTGCGTCACGCCTTGGAGCAGGCGCTGCTCGACCTGGCCAGGGGCACCACCGATCGGGCCGAGCGTATCCGCCTGGTCGATCGGGCCAACGCGGTGCGGGTCAGGTCGTTGTGGTGACTGAGCCGGACGCAGACCCCTCCGGTCCGAGCGAAGGGGCCAAACGCTGCCCCGATTGTGGCGAGATCGTCGAGCCTGCGGCGCGCTTTTGCGAGGGTTGCGGCGCCGCCCTGGACGCAGGTACCACCCCCGTTACCCGCGCCTCGGGGGCCGGGACGGGAACGGGGGCGGGCGGGGGCATGGCGTCGGGGGGGGCGG
>JANPEN010000014.1:0-6123 GCA_031422955.1 Acidimicrobiia bacterium | reverse complement strand
CTTCAACGGGTTCCCGCCGCTGCGGGCGTACTACCTGCCCCCGTCGGACGACATCACCATCAGCTGACCCGAACGACGGGTGGGAGCGGGCGTGGCTCCGTCAAAGGTTGGCAGGCTTAGTTGGCTGCTTCCAGGGCCAGGCGCGACAGCATCAGGGCCTGGTCCCGGCGGCGGGCCAGCATGACCAGATCCACGCCTTCGGAGGACTTTTGGCCCTGCAGGTAGCGGGCGTACACGCCCTGCAGGATGCAGGTGGTCTTCCAGTGGTTGAAGGCTGAGTAGTACGGCAACTGGGAAAGATCAGCGCCGGTACGCTCGGCATACCGCGCCGTCAACTCGGTCCGGCGGGCGAAACCCGGTTCGAGCGTGGGCACATCGGGCTTGACCGGCGGGGGGTCCTCGGGTCCGACCCAGGTGTTGAGGGCGTAGGCCAGATCGGCCAACCCGTCACCCAGGGTGGAGATCTCCCAGTCCACCACCGCAGCGATGAAACCGCCCCGAGCCGACAAGCAGTTGTGCAGCCCGTAGTCACCGTGCACCAGCCGAGCAGGGCCCTGCTCGGGCAGGCGGGCGGACAACTCGTCGTGCAGGGTGGCCACGTCGGTCAGTGACGCCGTGTCCGCCGTCTGCGAGGCATTCCACGAGGCGAACCAGCGTTTGAGCTGGCGGGCGACGTAGGCGTCCTTGCGGCCGAGATCACCGACGCCGATCTCGTCGGGATCGAGGGCGTGCAACTCGGCCAGCACATCAATGAAGCTAAAGCTGAGCTGGCGGCGCAGCTCCTCGGGCACTTGGGCTACCACGTCGGCGGCCTCGTAGAGGCTCTTGCCGTCTACTGCGCCCATGCAAAAAAAGCGCGCACCGGTCACGCTCACGTCGTCGCAGAAGGCGATAGGTTCGGGCACCGGCACCGGGGTGGGCCACAGCGCGGAGATGATGCGGAACTCGCGGGCCATGTCGTGCGCGGAGGGAAGCAATTCCCCCAACGGCGGGCGTCGCAGCACAAAGGTGCGCCCGGAGTTGTCCTGGACCCGGAAGGTGAAGTTGGAGTGGCCGCCGGGCAACACCTCGAAACGCAACGGCGCCTCGTAACCACAGCCCTGTTCGGACAACCATCGGGTGACTGATGCGACGTCGATTCCCTCGGGGTGATCGGTCATCTCCGGTTGGGAAGCGGCGCTCATGGCGGCATGGTAGGCCAGCCTCGCCCGGTCGTGCTTCCCCAGCCTGGCCGCGGGCACCGCGCCGGGGCCCGCGCCACCTACCATCGGGCCTCATGCAGATCAAGAACAGGATCGTGGTGGTGACCGGCGGCGGGAGCGGCATCGGTGAGGCGCTGGCCGAGCGTTGCGTCGCCGGTGGGGCTGCTCACGTCGTGGTAGTAGATCTCGTGGCCGAACGGGCCGAGCGGGTGGCTGCCCGGCTGGGGCCCAGTGTCAGCGGCGCCGGCCTCGATGTGGCCGACGAGGCCGCGGTGAGCGCGTTGGTGGAGTCCGTGCAGCAGCGCCACGGCCCCATCGACCTGTTCGTTTCCAACGCCGGCTACGGCAAGCGTGGCGGTCTGGAGCTTTCTAACGCCGATTTCGAGCGTATGTGGCAGGTCCATACCATGGCGCATGACTACGCCGCCCGCGCCGTACTTCCAAGTATGATCGCCAGGGGTGAGGGCTACCTGCTCAACACCGCCTCGGCGGCGGGGCTGTTGACCCAGATGGATTCGGTGATCTACGCGGTGACCAAACACGCGGCGGTGGCATTGGGCGAGTGGCTGTCCATCAACCACCATCATCAGGGCATACGGGTGTCGGTGCTGTGTCCCCAGGCGGTGGCCACCAACATTCTGGCCAGCTTCGATGAGGACGAGACGGCACGAGTGGGCGGAACCGGTGGCCAGGCCGGCAGCGATGGCGTGCTGGATCCTTTGGTGGTGGCAGACGCCTGCCTCGACGCGGTGGCGAACGAACGCTTTCTGGTGCTGCCCCACCCCGAAGTTGCCACTTACTTCCAGCGCAAGGCGACGGACTACGACCGCTGGCTGGCCGGTATGCGACGCTACGCCGGGCGACTGTGGGCGGACAGCCCCGCCGGGCTGCCGGGGGACTGGCTGATGCGCAACTGAGCCGCCGGGCGCGATGCCACCCGTAACAGCGCGTAGCCGGCGACCGCGGAGATGATCGAACCGGCCAGCACTCCGACCTTGGCCCGTTCGGTCAATGCGGCGTTGTCGAAGGACAGCTCGGCGATGAACAGGGAGACGGTGAAGCCGACACCGGCGGTCGCCGCCAGACCCACCGCCACGGACCAGTTCACCCCGTCAGGCAAGCGGCCCAGCCCAAAACGTACTGCGAGGTATGTGGCGCCGAGGACGCCGATCGGTTTGCCAATGACCAGGCCGAGGGCAGGGCCGAGCACCACGGGGTCGGTGAGCGGGTTGGCCACCGCGCCGCCCACCACCCGCACTCCTGCGTTGGCCAACGCGAAGAGCGGTGCCACCACCAGCGCCACCCACGGCCCTGCCCACATGAGATGGCGCTCGAGCGGGGACATGGTCTCCACGCTGAGTCGTACGAGGTCCCGTAAACCGGTGTCGTTTTCGTCGGCCTCCTCGACCGTGAGCACCTCGTCGGCCACGCTGGCCTCAACCCGTTCCACCAGTGGACGGGCATGGCGGCTGAAGTGTCCCACCGCCAGGAACGGGTTGGCCGGCGTCAGCAGGCCCAGCACGACACCGGCCACGGTGGCGTGCACACCAGATTCGTGCAGGGTGAACCAGGCGGCCACGCCCCCGGCCAGGTAGGGGGCGTAGGAGCGGATGGCCAGCCGCTGGGCCAGATGACAACCGACCAGGATCAGCGCGCTGATCGCCAGCCACGGCAGGGCCAAGTCATCGGTGTAGAACACCGCGATCACCGCGATGGCGCCGATGTCGTCGGCCACCGCCAAGGTGAGCAGGAAGGCCCTGGCGCCGATGGGCAGCCGGGGACCCAACACGCTGACCACCGCCACCGCGAAGGCGATATCGGTGGCCATGGGGATGCCCCAGCCGCTGGCCCCCTCGCCGCCCGCATTCACGGCTGCGTAGACCAGGGCGGGCACCACCATGCCGCCCAGCGCGGCCAGGGCGGGCAGCGCGGCGGCGCGACGGTCACGGAAGCTGCCATGCACCAGCTCCCGCTTGATCTCCAGCGCAGCCAGGTAGAAAAAGAACGTCATCAACACGTCGTTGACGAAACCCTGCAGGGTCAGCTCCAGGTGCAGTGGCCCGCTGGAGCCGAGCCGCAGCTCAACCGGTGTCGCCCATAGCCGCTGGTAGCCACCGTGCCAGGGCGAGTTGGCCCAGGCCAGGGCGGCCAGGGCGGCGGCCAGGATCACGAAGCCGCCGGCGCTCTCCTGCGCCAGTAGCCGCTGCAGGGGCTGCACCACCCGGGTCGGCACGAACCGTTCGGAGTGACCCCAGCGGGTCGCCACCGCCGGCTCGCTGGCCGGCGCCCGGCGGCGGTCGGGTGGCGCCGCGGTCCGCTCATCGTCGGGGTGGGGGGGCGACATCCCCGCCAGCCTGGCACCCGCCAGCACCTGACCGGAGCCTCCAACGATGAACGCCGCGAGAACGAGCCGCTCGTTCTCCTCGCCCAATCCTTGTTCCCGATGGGCACGTTCCCGATGGGCTCGTCCCGATGGGGCAGCTCGCGCGACGCCTCGGGAACCCGACGAAACTCGTCAGCACGACTCAAACTCACCCTGCGCGGCCCGTAGCGGGCGGTCCGAGACGGCCAGGCTGGCGCCGCGCAGGCTTGCGCCCGTAGATTTGCTCGTCCGATCCGGGGAAACAACGAGGATGCGCGCATGAGTAAGTTCTTGGCCGCCGAGGGCGGCTATCAGGTCTTCACGTTGGCAGGGGGTGAGTGGTTCATCCTCATCGCCTCGGCGGTCACGGCACTGATCGCCATCGGCGTCGGGTTCCTCCTGATGAAAGACGTGCTCGCCGCCGATCAGGGCACCCCCAAGATGATCGAGATCGCCACCGCGATCCAAGAGGGCGCCTGGGCTTACCTCAAGCGTCAGTTCAAGACCATCGCCGTCATCCTGGTGCCGTTGGCCATCGTCGTGTACGTCACCTCCGTCAAGGTGGTCAAGCCCGGTGACGCGGCCGACGTGGCCCTCAATCAGTGGCAGTCGGGCGTCTTCCGCACCGCCGCCTTCATCGCCGGTTGCGTGCTGTCCGGCCTTACCGGCTACATCGGCATGACCCTGGCCACCCGGGGCAACGTGCGCACCGCGGCGGCGGCCAAGACCGGCTCCATGCCTGCCGCCCTCAAGGTTGCCTTCCGCACCGGTGGCATCGCCGGCATGTTCACCGTCGGCTTGGGCCTGCTCGGCGCCACCGTGATCATCATGTTGTTCCAGAACACCTCCTCGGCCATCCTCATCGGCTTCGGCTTCGGTGGGTCGCTGCTGGCCCTGTTCCTGCGGGTCGGCGGCGGCATTTTCACCAAGGCGGCCGACGTGGGTGCCGACCTGGTGGGCAAGGTCGAAGCCGGTATCCCCGAAGACGACCCCCGCAACCCCGCCACCATCGCGGACAACGTGGGCGACAACGTGGGCGACTGCGCCGGTATGGCCGCTGACCTGTTCGAGTCCTACGAGGTGACCCTGGTCGCTTCCATCATCCTGGGTGTGTCCGCCTTCAACTCGGTGGGCATGAACCCGGCCCTAGGTCTGGTGTTCCCGGTGGCCGCCCGGGCCCTGGGCGTGTTGGCCTCCATCGCCGGCATCTTCGCGGTGCGCGCCAAGCCCAATGAGACCAACGCCCTCAAGCCCATCAACCGGGGCTTTCTCACCGCTGGCATCCTGACCGTCATCGGTACGTTCATCCTGTCGATGGTGTACGTCGGCAACGACGCCCTCGACGGCACCTCCACCAACGCTGGCTGGAAGTGCTTCGGCGCGGTGGTCATCGGCCTGGTTCTGGCCCAGGCGGTCAGCCGGTTGACGGAGTACTTCACCGGTACTGAGTACGGCCCGGTTCGCGAGATCGCCGAGTCGACCCGCACCGGCCCTGCCACCGTGGTGCTTTCGGGCACCTCTTCGGGCCTGGAGTCCTCCGTTTACGCCATCATCGCCATCGCCATCGCCTTGGGCCTGGCTCTGGCCCTGGGCGACGGGAACCTGCAGTTCTCCCTCTACCTCGTCGCCCTCACCGGTATGGGCATGCTGGCTACCACCGGCGTGGTCGTCGCGGAAGACACCTTCGGCCCGGTTTCGGACAACGCCGCCGGAATTGCGGAAATGTCGGGCGAGTTCCACGGTGAGCCGGCGCGGATCATGGTCAGCCTCGACGCGGTGGGCAACACCACCAAGGCAGTCACCAAGGGCTTCGCTATCGGTTCCGCCGTTATCGCCGCGGTAGCGCTGTTCGCCAGCTACATCGAGACCATCGCCAGCGAACTGGGCCTGAAGGGTGCGGACGGTCTCCCCCTGGAGGGCGATGCCATCTTCACCGCCATCGAAACCCAGATCAACGTGGCCGACGTCAAGACGTTCATCGGGCTGCTCATTGGCGGTTCGGTGGCCTTCATGTTCTCCGCCCTGGCCATCCGGGCGGTGAGTCGCACCGCCGGTGTGGTGGTACAAGAGGTGCGCAAGCAGTTCGCCGACGGGGAAATCATGGCCGGGCGCCGCAAGCCCGACTACGGCCCCGTCATCGACATCTGCACCGCCGCCTCCCTGCGGGAGCTGACCACGCCGGCGCTGTTGGCCGTGCTCACCCCGGTGATCATCGGCTTCGGCCTTGGTTACGCCTCCCTCGGCGCCTTCCTGGCCGGGGTCATCCTGACTGGCCAGCTCATGGCTAACTACCTGTCCAACGCTGGCGGGGCGTGGGACAACGCCAAGAAGTACATCGAGGACGGTCACGAGGGTGGCAAGGGCTCGGAGGCCCACAAGGCCGCCGTCATTGGGGACACCGTGGGTGATCCGTTCAAGGACACCGCCGGCCCCGCCCTCAACCCCCTCATCAAGGTGATGAACCTGTTGTCCCTGCTCACGCTGCCCGCCATCATCACGCTGCGCGAAGACGACGCCATCCGTCTCACCCTCGCCGGCGTGTCGCTGTTGATCTTGATG
>JANPEN010000013.1:0-7482 GCA_031422955.1 Acidimicrobiia bacterium | reverse complement strand
ACCCACCGGCAGACCTTTCCCGGGTGAAACACCTCCTGGCCGGAGGGCGCAGCGCCCTCCTCACCGGAAACGCCACCGCCCAAGAACACCTGTTAGACGAGCTCTACCGGCTCACCGCGTGATCGGTTCGTGCCAGCCATGCCGGACCCTCGATCGCCCGACTCGGGGAGCTCAGAAGTCTTGTTCGACTCGTCACGAAAAGCGCGCACGAACCCCACGGTCGCGCAACGTAGGGGTGGAAGTCTGCGGAGACCGAAACGGGGTGGAACGTACCGCTCCCGGGCCGCTGTCAAGCGTCTGCGGTGCTCAGTCAGCCAGGAAGCAAGTTGAGCGCTAATCGCCCGGGATTGACGTGTTTCCACTCCGATTCGGCGCGTCTGGTCCGCTACTTCGGGCTGCTCAGGGCTGGATGAGCTCAAGGAAGTCGTCACGGGATACCGCGCCCTTGGCCAGGGTGCCATCGGCCCGGGGAACCTGCACAGGCTCGTCGCCCACCACGAAGTCGATCTGGCCGATGCCGGGCCGGGAAGTCAGGGTGAGCACCAGTTGGGCCACGGCCAGGCGCTGCTCAGCGGTCGGCAGATCCAGGAAGCTCTCATCGAGTTGCACGCTGGCCACCCCGGCTCGTACCGACACGCCTTGCACGTCATCGGGGCCCACCGCTGAGCGGAAGTTGTTGTCGGCATCGTTGGGTTCAGCGGCTAGCGCGTCGACCACGTTGAGCAGAAACAACGGGGTGGTCACGTCGCGGGTGACCCGCACGAAACCCTTGTCCGAGGTGAAGTACAGATCGACGGACTCGGTGGTGATGATGGGATCGAATGCAGCCACGTGTGGCGCGGTGGTGCTCGCGGCGGCCAAACCGAAAGGAAGGGCGTCCTCGGCGATGATCTGGGCCCGAGCCTCCGCAGGGACCCCGCACCCGGCCAGGATGGTGCCAGCGGCGACCACCATCAACGCCACGGCCAGCCTGGTCTTGGTCGTGTCGGGTGGGACGGTCATGCCTCGGCCCGGGGGAAGGTGAGGGTGAAGCGTGCGCCGCCCTCAGGCGCGTCGCCTACTGCGATGGTGCCGTGATGCAGCTTTACGTGCTCGCGCACCAGGGCCAAACCCAATCCGGTGCCGCTGCTGTTGGTGGCGGTGCTCCCCCGGGTGAATCGGTCAAAGATCAGCTGGCGCTCGGCGACGGGAATCCCCGGTCCCGAGTCATCCACGTGCAAATGCAACTCCCGATCATCCCCGTCGATCCGCACCCACACGTCGGTGGCCGCGTAGCGGGCAGCGTTGTCGATCAGGTTGGTCAACATGTGCTCGAACCGGCGGCGATCGATGCGGGCTTGGGCGCCCGTCGCGCCCGCGTCGATCTCGACCACCACGTTGTCGTGCCCTGCCGCCTGCACCACCTTCTCCGCTAGCCATCCCAATGGCACCGGCTCGAGGTTCATGTCAGCCATCCCTGCGTCGATCCGGCTGATCTCCAACAGGTCCAACACCATGGTGGTGAAGCGTTGGATCTGCTTGGCCATGATGTCCAGGGCCTGGCGGGCGGGGCCGGAGAGCTCCTCACGACGCCGCACCAGCACGTCGGAGGCGGCGGCCAGGGCGGCCAGGGGGGTGCGAAGCTCGTGGCTAACATCGGAGGCGAAGCGGGCCTCACGTTCGATGCGACTCTGGATGGCATCGGCCATCTCGTTGAAGGAGCGGACCAGACGCTGCAGGTCAGGATCCCGCTCCGGGGCAAGGCGAGTGTCCAGCCCCCCTCCGGCCAAGGACTCTGCCGCGTCGGCCACCCTGGCCACGGGATGCAGCACCTGCCGACTAGCCCAATAGCCCACTGCGGCGGCACCTGCGACCGTCACCGTGGCCCCTACCAGCAGTGACAGAGCCAGGGCATTGAGATTGCGCCGAAGCTGGTCGAGCGGGAAGACCTCCACGTAGGCGGCTTGCACGGTGGGCAGATCCACCGCCACGGCACTGTAGGGCTCCCCGCCGAGCTTGAAACGCTGACGGGCAGTGTGGCCATCGGCGAGCGCCTGGTGCAGCGAGGCAGGCAGGTCCTCATCGGAGGCGCCCACGTTGGATCCGAACCATCGGCCCTGGTAGCGGATGAGCGGGAACGAGCCGGCGTCGGAACGGAGCGAGCCCAACAACTCTCCGACGTCAGGCTCGGGACTGGACAAAACGTCTCGCACCACCCTGGCGTTGGCGTAACTCTGGCGGGCGGTGAAGGCGTCACGTTGGCTCAATAAGTAGGTGCGAACCAGGCTGTAGGCGATGGTGGACAACACGGCGGTGGCGGCCAGGGCCAACAACGCGGCGGCCACCGTGGCCCTGGCGCGCAGCCCGACGCGGGGCCGGTGGGAGCCGTAGGCCCGGCCTTCCCGGCCCGACCGGCCCGACCGGGAAGGCCGATCTAGCTGTTCGGCTTCCTGTCCGGCCTGGTGGCCGGCGGCCGCCGATTTGGATTCGGGGGTGGCGGTAGTCAGATCGGTTGGTGAGCCGGCGGAGCCGGGCGCCCCCGAGGCCGGTGTGGTCGGGCTGGGTGTGAGCCGAGTTCTAGGTTGGATACCACGCCAGGGTACTCATGGCCGATGAGCGCAACGGGAGACAATCGATGCTGGCCACGCTGCTCCTGATCGAGGACGAGCCTGAGATCCGAACCATGTTGAAGCTGGCCCTCGAGGACGAGGGCTACGGCGTGTACGAGGCCGCCGATGGCGCCGCGGGCTTGGCTGCCTTCAACGAACACCACCCTGACCTGGTGCTGCTCGACCTGCGGCTGCCCGATCGGCGGGGATTGGATGTGTGCCGGGACATCCGGGCTCATTCGATCGTGCCCATCATCATCGTCACCGCCCAGGACGACACCCACGATCTGGTGGCCGGCCTGGAGGCGGGGGCGGATGACTACGTGACCAAGCCGGTGGTGCCCAAGGCCCTAGCCGCCCGTATCCGGGCGCTGCTGCGCCGGGTGGGCATGGTGGAGCCGGCCCCCGAGCCTGCCCCCAACTCGACCTTCGGTTCTATCGAGTTGCGCGAGGCCGAGGCGGTGGTGGTGCGCAGGGGCGAGGAACTGGAGCTGACCAAGACCGAGTTCCGTCTGCTGTGCGAGCTAGCCAACCAACCCAACATCGTGCTGAGCCGGGATCAGCTGCTGGAGAAGGTGTGGGGCTATGACTACCTGGGCGACACCCGCTTGGTCGACGCCCATGTGCATCGTCTGCGCAACAAGATCGAGGACGATCCCCAGCGCCCCCGCCTTATCGTCACCGTGCGCGGCATCGGCTACAAGCTGCAACGCCCCACGCCCTGACCCAGCCGGCCGCCCCTGTCTCAGGTGCTGAGCTGATCGAAGGTGGTCATGACGGTGCCCGCGTCCTCGGCGTACTGGTCGAACACGGTGACGTAGCCGATGCCCAACTCGTCACGTAGGCGTACGAGCTGCCAGCAGATCTCCTCCACGGTGCCGAAGGCCAGAAACGGACAGGTCAGCACGTCGAGCATGGACTGGCCGTGTCGCTGAGCGATCGTGCGGGCCATCAGCTCGCGATCCTCCGTGATCACCAGCGTCTGCAACAGCACATGCAGCTCTGGTGGTACCGATCGTGGCGCCGAAGCCCTCCGCACCAGCGCGACCCGTTCGGCCAGGCCACTACGGCTGAAGTGGGTGCGCACGTTGGATCCCTCGCCATCGGGGCCGAACCCGGTGAAGCTCACGATGTCAGCTTGCCCTGCGGCCAGCGTGAGCAGCCGGTCGCCGTTGCCGCCGATCAGCAGCGGAAGCTGCCGTCCCTGCGGAGGCTTGGGCACCACGAGGTGGTCTCGGAGCTGCACGTGTGGGCCGGCCGTGGTGACGAGCTCGCCGGCGAAGAGCGCCCGCAGGGCGGCGACGGTCTCGCCCAAGCGCTCGATGCGCGTCGCCGGTGGGTGATAGGGGATCCCGGCCCGCCGGTACTCCGGCAGCGCCCACCCGGCCCCCAGTCCGAGCTCCAAGCGCCCTCCGCTGAGCCGGTCGATGGTGGCTGCGTCTTGAGCCAGGACCACCGGATGGCGCAGGTCGTTGTTGATCACCAGGGTGCCGAGCCGGATCCGGCTGGTGGCACTGGCTATGGCCTGCAGCGTGACGATCGGCGACGGCGCGTTCAGATGATCTGACACCGAGAACGTGGAGAAACCGACCCGCTCGGCCCAACGGGCCCGCTCCACCAGGTGCCCCATACTGTTGAACCCCGCCGCGCTCACCCCGAAGCGCATCACAGCCGACCCCTGGATGACACGGACACGGACACGGTCACATTCACGGTCCGTCCTTCAGGAATGGCTTGGCTGACAACTTAAGCACGAGGCAAATGTAGCAATCAGGGTTTATCTTCGCGCCCTAGCCTTGATAGGCCTAGTATCGTCCCGCGTCGGACGGAGTACCTCAACCCAAGCGGCGGTGTTGTCAACACGGGGGACCGGATGAATATGGCCTACGCGGGTACGCAGGTGACCTATGGGCGGGGTCGGGGCCTGGTGGGGTGGCGAGTCCCTGCTCAGCTTGGCGGCGGGGTGGTGGCCCTACAGCTCGTGGCCATCTACTCACCGCGGAACGGATTCCTGGATCTCGTGGCGTTGAGCGCAGTGGAGTTCGGCATCTGCATAGGGGTGGGTGTGGCGTTGCTGGTCGTGATCGAGACCGAGAAGTGGCGTCGCCGTAGCAAGTCCAAGGCCGCCGCCCTGCCAGCGAGCGGCGTCGGGCGGCGGATTTGAACGCCCTCGGTCGGTACGTCGGCGGAACGCGTCACCTGGCGGTTGTGGCGGTCATCGGTCTTCTGGTGACCACGGCGGCGACCTTCGGTCTGGCTATAGCCAAGACCACCAAAGTTGTCTCTAGGCTCCTGAGCGGTGGTTGGGCAGACGAGTCGATCGTCGTTGCCGTGCTCGAGGCGGTTGATAGCTACCTTCTGGCGGTGGTGCAGCTCATCGTCGCCCTCGGTTTGCACGGCCTGTTTGTCGGTGACGCGGAGCTTCCCGGGTGGCTCCGGGCAAACTCCCTCCAGGACCTCAAGAACCCGATCGTCGATGTCCTCATTGTTTTCGTTGCCATCCAAGCGATCGAACGCTACCTCGAGGCCGGTACCGCGCTTGATGCGCTGATGTACGTGGCGGCGGGGGCGGTGCTCATTCTGAGCCTCACCGCGTTCCGGGTGCTGGTTGGGTCAAAATCAGGACGCTCTGGGTAGACGCTCGCGCCAGTCTTCTCTGGTCGTCGCGGAACATCAGCGAGGTGGGGGAGAGGTAGCCTCTCGCCGCCATCGCTCGGACATCATGTTCGGTATCGGGGCCGGCTGTTTCGCCCGCGGTCAAGTACCACCAACCCTTTTCCGGGCTATCGGCCGGCTCGGCCGCAGGACTTGACGAGGCCGTGTGGACAACCCGGGTCAGGAGGCGATGCTGCGCACCTCGGCCAGCAGGTGGGCGACCTCTTCGGGGCTGGTGTAGCGCACCACTCCGGCCCGCACCACCCCACCCGACGCGTCCAGTCCGAGCCTCGCCACCACCTCGACGGCGTAACTGTGCCCGCTCCACGTGGCGATTCTGGCCTGGGCGAGGCGGCGGGCAACCTCGTCAGGATGCACGCCGTGCACCGTGAAGGCCACCGTTGGGGTGCGATCCTGCAGGTCTGGTGGGCCCCACACCGTCACCTTGGGAATGGCCAGCAGCCCTTCTAGCAACGGGGCGAACACCCGGCCTTCCGACTCGGCTACTGCGTCCATCCCTTGCTCCGCCAGGAAGGCGGCCGCGGCGCGGACCCCGGCCAACGTCTCCAGGGCGGGGGTACCGGTCTCCCACGCCCGTGCACCGGTGCTCGGCGCCGGCCGGACCCGGTAGCGAACCAGCTCGGCGAGCAGCTCAGGGCTGGCGGCCAGGATGCCGGCATGGGGTCCGTACCATTTGTAGGGCGAGGTCACCAGAACATCGGCGCCCAGCGCGGCAAAGTCGATGCGCCGGTGCGGTGCCAGGTGCACCGCGTCGACGAACACCCGAGCGCCCTTGGCGTGGGCCGCTTCGATGATGGGCGGCAGGTCCACGATGGTGCCGAGCAGGTTTGACGCGCCGGTCACCGCCACCCAACGGGTGCGGTCATCGATCAGATCGATGATCGAATCGGTAACAAGCCGCCCGCTGGGCGCCTCGATGGGCGCTAGGACGTGCTCGGCGCCGGCGTCTTCGCAGGCCAGGGCCCACGGGGTGATGTTGGCGTCGTGATCCAGCTCGGTGCCGACTACCCGGTCGCCCCGCCGCAACGTGCGCGCCACCGAGCGGGTGAAGTCGAACGTGAGGCTGGTCATGTTAGGTCCGAAGACGATGCCCTCGGCCGGGGCACCCAAAAGCTCCGCCACCGCCAGGCGGGCTTCCCCAAGCACCTGGTCCGATGCCTGGCCGGCGGCGAAAAACCCGCCCGCGTTGGCGTTTTCGCCGCTGCGCATGAACGCGGTCATAGCGTCGATGGCCACGTCGAGCATCTGCGTGCCAGCCGGTCCGTCGAAGCGGGCCCAGCCGTCCTGCAGACCGGGAAAACGATGGCGGATCTCATTGGTCGACATGGGCACCTTCGGATCGTAGGAACCGCTCGGCCAGCGCCGCCACCACGGGCGGCGCCCCTCGCCGTGCAAGGTCGGTGGGATCACCCTGCCAACCGAGCCGCGCTAGGGGTTCCTCGCCCACCCGCCAGACCTCCAGAGCTGGTTGCACCGGTGGCGGGCTGATCGTTACGCCGCGCACCTCCTGGCCCTGCAGCGCCGCCCGCAGCAGCGCAAGATCGCCGTCGTGTCCGTCGTGTCCGTCGTGTCCGTCGTGTCCGTCGGCATCGGCATCGGCCAGGACCATGACCCGGCCGTTGGTCAGGTTGTCGAGGACGGCAATCTCCTCCGCCAGGGTGACGGGGTCCTCGTGGTCGAGATGCAAGCGCACAACGATTCGGATCCAACGGGTATGGGCGGCCACCGCTGCGGCCCGCAGGGTCTCCGTCCCTGGCCCACCGCCCACCAAGACGGCGTAGATCCCTGCGTTATCCGCGGCAATGGCCCGTGCCACCAGCAGGTCTAGATCATCGTGGCGGCTGAGCTCCGCCCCGCTGGGATCCGTCGAAAGCGGCTCGGCCGGCGAGAGCTCGAGGCAGATCCGACGGTCGTTGCTGGTTGGAGGTGGGGCCAGGCCGGCAGGCGAGCCTTGGCGGTTGCGGGTAACCAGTTGGGCGATACCAATCGGTACAGGTCCCGGTTGAGGCGGGGGCAGCGGCGGGGCCTTCTGCTCGTTAGCTGCGCCCAGGGAGGCGAGCCGGGGGACCAACTCGGTGCCGATGCGCTCCATCACCTCCAGCACGGCCGAGCGCGGGGGAAGGTCGTAACCGATCCGACAGACCAGCAGGTCGATTTCAGGGAACGCGGCGACGGCCTCGGCCACCTCGTCGGCGGAGCCCACGATGGCGCCGTCGAC
>JANPEN010000012.1:0-3021 GCA_031422955.1 Acidimicrobiia bacterium | reverse complement strand
CATGCTGGCCAGATCGGCCGCGGCAGGGCCGATACCGGCCTGGTCGAGGTCGATGAGCGCTACCCCTGACCCGTGCACCAGCGCGTTCTTCGGGTGACAATCCCCGTGCAACAGCACCGGCGCCTGGCCGGCCGGTGGTCCTGGCCGCAGTCGCCGTGCCAGGTGCCGGGTGAGGGGGGCCACATCGGGGCGGGCGAGGGCCACCAACTCGACGCTGTGCACGACCCGTTCAACCTCCAGGCGGCGAAAGGCGGGAGTGGCTGCAACACCCTCCATCCCGTCCATACCGTCCATACTGTGCAGTCTGGCGATCACCCGACCGAGCTCCCCGAGGGCGGCCTCTTCCTGGTCCGGCTCGATCTGGGCCAGGGTCAGACCCGGCAGCGGCTCTTGGATGAACAGATCCCGCCCCACGTACAACACCCGGGGGCAGGGCAGGGTGCGCGCCACCTGCTCATAACGCCGGGCCAGCGCCTGCACATGAACGCCCGGTGCGAAGAGCTTGACGTAACCCAGCGTGGTGTCGGCACGGTCGGTAGCTCGCAGGGTGAGGCAGCGTTCGGCGGAATACTCCGCGATGTGGGAGCGTGACCAACCGGGCAGGGCCGAGGCCAGAGGTAACTGGATAACTGCGGTCGCCGCCTCGCTTTCGGGTGCCAGTAAAGCGGCAGCGTTCCGTAAGCGGCGGTCGTTGGGTAGCGCCCACCACACCGTATCGTATGGTCTGTCGAGGAGTACGGGATGAAGGCGGGGTACGGGCACGGCGCTGCCTCGGGCTTTGGTGTAAGCGCCCGCGGCGGTAGCGGGAGCGGTAAACATGCGAGCCGTGACCAATTGTGTGCTGGTCGGGGTGTCCAGCCGATAGGTGGCCCGCAGGCTCTCGCCAATGCGGTACTTGGCCCGCACCCGCGTGCAGGCTTCAATGTCGAATGGGCCGTTGAGGCCCAACCGCTCGGCTAAACGCTGGTGTACCCATCCCTCGTCGAGCAGGAGGTCCCGTCCGGCCAAGGCGGAGTCGGGGGCGAACCCGGTGGAGATCATTGTCTGGTTCATGCGGGGTGGCTCCGAGGACGGATGATGGTAACCATGTCGGCCCCGAGTCCCTGAGCAGACACCACGACCACGGGAGCGGGGTGTTTCACCCCGTAACGGGGCGAGACCCAGCCCTGTTCCAGGCTGACCGTCCCGCAGCCGGCCGGGATCTCGATGTCCACCGCGGGGGTGCGTACCACGGTGTGATCCTCCAGTTGCCTGAGCTCGGTGGCGCCCCACGCCGCCGCGGTCAGGTGCCAACGGGCCCGGTAGCGGTGGGCGGTAGGGGCCCGCAACCGGTCGTGGATCTGCCAGTAGTCGTTGTCGATCAAGGCCACCATGCGGGTGTGCACGGCGTCATAGCTCGGACTGGTTACCTCACCGATCACGACATCGAGCGTGTCGTCTGTGCAACGGGTGATCAGCCGGGCCTGGGAGCGGGGGCCTTTCGGTTTGCCCCTCCGGTAGGGGGTCTGGTCAAGCTCATCAACTGTGACGGTGTTGTGGGCGGCGGTTCCCTTGAAACAGCGGCGCCAAGCCCCGGACTCCTCGGCGTAGGTGTAACGCCCCGGGTCCACCACCAAGGGCTGGCCGTTGGCGTACAACTCCACGGCCAACTGGTCGTAATGACCGTGGCCGCCGTCGCCCAGGGGGCCCACGTCGAAAACCGCCCAGCATTCGTCCCGGTAGGCGCGAGCGCCTTCGCCCCATCCGCTGCGCTGCAAGACATACCCACCGGTAGGGAACGTGGCATGGCGTTGGGCCGGGGGGGTCCCGTTTAGGCCCTCGGTGGCGGCCCAGCGCAGGTCCTCTCGTCCGAACAGCTCGGCCCCGAGCAGCAGCAGCTCGGCGAAGTGTCCCTCGTCGCCGTCGGAGAGAGCTGGGGTGACACCGTCGGGTCGTTGCAGGTGCAAGGCGAAATCACAGGCCCGCTTGGCCGCTTCCAGCAGTGGGACGGGCGGGGCCAATCCGGCCTCGTTGGCGTTGGCGATAGCGCCCAACAGCGAGCGCAGCACCAGGCAGTGGTAGTCCGATGAGCATTCGCGGTGAACGCCGTCGGGCCAGATGTCGACGCTGGCGTTGTCGGCCAGCAGCCGCAGTGCCTCGGTGGCGGCGCTGTGGTCCTGGCGGGCCAGGCCGACCAGCAACAGCGTGTATAACTCCAAGGTGCGGTGGTTTCGTTCAGCGCTGAGATGGTCGGCCAGGTGCTGGGCCTCGGCGTCGATACGTTGGATCAGGCGGGGGCCGAGACCCGGGCGCAGCCCCCGGTAGTGCGGCGCCGCGCTGAATCGCTGCCAGGCGTAGAGCCAGTTCTGGACCCGCCGGGCCGAGACCTCGGAGGGGTCCGTACCGATAGGTACCTGATGACAGAAGGAGTCGACCAGGTCCTCCCAGGCGCTCAGGTAGTCCGCCTCGCCGGTTTTGCAGTAGGCATGGGCGAGGTCGAGGCCCTGGTAGAGCTTCACCCACTCGATGCGCCACTCCTCGTCCTGGGCGAGCCCACCACCCACCCAGTCGGGCCGGCGGCCGAGGTCGAGGCTCACCATGGCGTGGGTGAATCGACCGGCGCGGGCGGCTTGGGCGACACCGAGGTCGCGATGCAGATGATCGATGACGCAGCGCACTGGGTGCAGGGCGGTGGCGGTAGCGGTGGCTGTCATCGAGCGTTCGCTTGGAACCGGGTCGCCAGTTGTCGGGCCAGCCGGTCCCCGTCCCAGTCAACAGCGACAGTGGCCGCCGCCGCTGCTCCCAGCTGAGCGGCCAAAAGCGGGTCCTTGGCCAGGCGCAGCAACGCGTCAGCAACGGCGTCGGGGTCATCGGGGTCAACCAACAAACCGTTTTCCTCGTGGTGAACGACTTCGGGAATGCCCGAAACCGAAGTGGACACCACCGCCAAGCCAGCGGCCATGGCCTCCACCAACACGTTGGGGATCCCGTCACGATCGCCGCTGTCGTCAATGCGACAGGCCAGAGCGAACACCGAAGCCG
>JANPEN010000011.1:0-2570 GCA_031422955.1 Acidimicrobiia bacterium | reverse complement strand
CGGTGCCGATTCGTTCCGTAAGGGACGAAATAGACCTCATCTGGAGCGGGGAGAGGTGGCATCGCTCTGGGGTTGCGGGTTCGCTGTCATACCCCTGTGCGATAGTGGGGCAACGGGTCGAGCCTTCCCGAAACTGTTGGGCTTCTACATGCAAATACGCTGGTGTCCGGCACCCCCGGAGAACCTGCCTGCTGATCGGAGATCCCGATGGCACACCCTGTTGATCCCTTCCGAGGCGAAGGCTCCCTGTTCGGCCGCAAACGTCAACAGTCCCTTAAGCGATGCGATCAGCTCCGCACTCGACTGGCCGAGATGGACCGCAAACTCGACGAGATGGCCAAAGAGCGCCAGAAAACCGCCAAAGAGCTGCGCAGCGCGCATCGCCGGCTGTGGCCCAGCCTCAACAAGCGCGCTCGGCGGCCCCTCAGCGACGGGCGGCGTGCCCTACCCCCCGTGGCCAACGACGCCGTTGGGCTGTGGGGGCGGCGCTTGCGGGCCACATGCATCGACATTCTGCGCCAACGCGCCGAGGCCTGCAGCCTCATCGAACTGCATGCGATGCTGCATCGCCGCGGCTATTTCATCCACACCACCGACACCGTCAAGGTCCTGGCCGACTCGATGCGCTACGAGGTTCTCAAAGGCACAATCAATCGAATCAGCCGTGGCACCTACCAACTCGCCGGCTGAGTGGACGCCACCCTCCAGCCCGCGCCGACCCACCTCCCGCAGACCCTGGATTTTTGCGCTACACCATGGGGTCGGTGGGCTCGAGCAATAACGTCCGGGACGTTGCCCACGGCGTGATGCCAGGAGGCCACATGTTCAGCGTCGGCAAAATGTTTCACCTCGCCCATCTGGTCGAAGATCTCGACGCGGTGGATCGTTGGTACGACGAGCTGTTTGGCTGCGTCCGCTTCTACCGCCGCTACGAAAAGGCGGCCCATCGAGAGGCCTCGCTGCTGGTGATCAGCGACATGATCATGGAGCCGATCCAGCCCTCCGCCGCCCCCGAAGCGGCCGGTACCCCACTCGGTCGCTTCAAGGCCCGCCACGGCAACCGTCTGCACTCCCTGGCCTGGTACGTCGACGACATCGAGGCCTGCTCACGGGAGCTGGCAGCGCGAGGCATCCGCCAGGTGGGCCTGACCGGGCGTCCCGTCACCGACCCGGCCAAGGCCGTGGCCATCTGGACCCATCCCGCCGACACCCACGCCCTGCTGGAGTTCTGCGAGCCCGGTTTCGCCGCCGATCCTCGCTTGCAGGCGGACTGGGTCGACACCTGGGCCGACCATCACCCGCTCCGTATCCAGCGCACCTCCCACATCACGGTGGTGGTCGAAGACCTCGACGCCGCCATGGCCGTCTACGTCGACGCGCTGGGTGGAACGCTCCTGCACCGCGACGACCAGCACCACGACCACGACCGCGCCGCGTTCATCGCCGTAGGCGAAGAGACGGTGATCCACGCGGTCGCCCCTGTCGGCACCGCTACCCCCGAAGGCAGTGACCTCGCCCAGTCGGGTGAGGGGGTCCACGCCATTGTGTTCGCCACCGCCGATCTCGATGCAGCCGCTACGTTCTTGCGTGCCAAGGGCCAACGACTGGAACCAAGCGGCGCCGATACCTTCTTCATCAACCGTGAGGATGCCTTCGGACTCCGGGTCGGTTTCACCCGCAGCCCCATCCCGAACGACCCACGCTGACACCGCCAGGAGCGCAACCATGGCCAAGAAATCCCACCACGAGCGTCGCCAAGCGGGCAAGGACGTACTGAACTCCTTGCGCGGTGGCAACATCGACACCGAAGCGGCCGCCACCGCCACTGAAGCCCGCCTGGGGTCGCTGGGCTCCTTCGTGGTCGATTTCGCCCTCGGGGAGATCTGGACCCGACCGGGCCTGGCTCGCCGCGAACGCAGCTTGGTGGTCATCACCATTTTGGCCACCCTCAACCAGCTCAATCAGCTCCGCAGCCACGTCCAGGGTGGCATCAACCACGGGCTTAGCCGCAGCGAGATCGAGGAAATCTTCGTGCAGTTGGCTGGATACGCCGGTTTTCCCCGGGCCATCGACGCCATGACCACCGCCCAGGCCGCCATCGCCGAGCTCCAGGGGGTCGACCACCTCGAGCCCAGCCCGCCGGCAGTGGCCAAAGACGACGAGCAACGCAGCGTCGATGCCCGCAAGGTGATGAGCCGGCTGAGCGAGAACCAGCCCGCCGGTGGCGTCGGGGTGGACATGGGCTCCTTCACCGGACCCGCCGGGCGTTTCGCCTTCGGCGAGCTATGGGCCAGGGAGCAGCTGACCCGTCGAGAACGTTCCCTGGTGGTGTGCGCCACCCTCACCACCCAGGACAAGCCCACTGAGCTGCGGTTCCATCTGCAGGGGGCCCTCAACCACGGCGTGACCATTGAAGAACTCGAAGAACTGATGATCACGGTTATTGGCTACGTCGGTTTCCCCACCGCGGTAGAGGGTTTCCGAGCCTTACGCGAGATCGAGGCTCGTCAGCCCAGCACCCTTCGATAAAGGGAGATTATCCGTTCCCAGTGGCGCTCGGCGGCGGGCTG
>JANPEN010000010.1:0-2118 GCA_031422955.1 Acidimicrobiia bacterium | reverse complement strand
CACCAACGAGGGCGAGCCGGCCTGGGTGGAGACAGCCGCCCGCTCATCGGGTTCTCAGATCACCCCGGTTGGCTTCCACCGGCGAGATGCGCGCACGCTGTCGGTGCTCTGGGAGGACGTCCACCGTGACGACTTCGACGTCCGCGATCTGCGGCTCGCCTGTCGTTGCGCGCTGTGCATCGAGGAGATGAGCGGCCGGCCGCTCCTGGACCCGACGAGGGTCCGACCCGACGTAGCTCCACGGACGATCATCAGTGTCGGTCACTACGCCATCACCGTGAACTGGAGCGACGGCCACAGCACGGGGATCTACTCATTCGAGCACCTGCGGGCTCTCGGCGAGCGCGACACGGCCAAGGTCGTGGAAGATGTCTGAGGTCCTATCCCACGATCGGACTGTCACGATCCGCGCCGAGACGTCGGTGGCGGACCCCGACACGTGCAAGTTTACCCTTAGCAGGGCGGTGCGTTCCGGCGGGCCATTCTTCTTCAAGAACAGGGAACGGGCCGCGGGATCCCCCCTCGCCGAGCAGCTTTTCGCGCTTGTCGGTGTCGCCCACGTGCTCGTCGCTGACAACGTGGTCACCGTCGGCAAGGAGGCGAGCGCCTCGTGGTCTGAGCTGAAGTCGGGGATCGGAGCCGCCATCCGGGCCCAGCTGCTCACGGGAACGCCGGGCATCCTCGACCTCAGCCCGGCTATGGCTGGACCCCCAGTCGACCTCAGCGGCGACGTGGCCCAGCGGATCGTGCAGGTCCTCGAGCAGCAGATCAACCCGTTCGTTGCCGCCCACGGCGGCCACGCCGACCTCGTAGCGGTGCAGGACGACGCTGCCTATCCGCTTGAGCGGAGGCTGCGCGGGATGTGGGATGGCGGCGGTGACCTTGAGCCAGGGGATCGAAGTGGCCCTCCGCAAGTCCGTCCCCGAGATCACTCGGGTGGTCGACGTCACCGACCACGCCGCGGGCACCAACCCGTACTACGAGAAGGCCAAGAAGTAAATGAGGAGAACGTGATGTCCACCACCGTGGTGGCTGAGGAAGCCGTGCGCAACGTCCTGCTCGGGGTGATCGACCCGGAGCTGGGCGACAACATCGTGGACCTGGGCATGGTCCACCGCATCGAGGTCGACCGCCAGAGCGGGGACGTGGACGTGACCATCGCCCTGACCACGTCCGGCTGCCCGTTGCGAGCCCAGATCATGAAGGACATCAAGCTGCGCGTGGTTGGCCTGCCCGGCGTCGCGGAGGTGCGGGTCCATTTCGGGGAGATGACCACCGAACAGAAGAAGAACGTGATGGCCCGGGCCCGGTTCAAGGCGCGCGATAGGGAGGTTGACACCGACATCCCCGCCACCGCCCGTATCGTTGCCATCGCGTCAGGCAAGGGCGGGGTGGGAAAGTCCTCGATCACGGCCAACCTGGCCGCGCGGCTGGCCCAGCGGGGCCTGACGGTCGGTGTGCTCGACGCCGACATCGGCGGGTTCTCCATCCCCCGCATGCTGGGCGTGCAAGGCCGGGTCCGTGCGGTGAAAAACGAGGCCGGCCGGCCCCGGTTCGCCCCGCTTGAGAAGCGCGTCGGCCCGGGCTTGTTAAAGGTGGTGTCGATGGGCTCGATCGAGGGGACGGGCGAGGATCAGGCCATCATGTGGCGCGGGTTGATGCTCAACCGGGCCGTGCAGCACTTCTTCGAAGACGTGCTCTGGGGCGACATGCACTACCTGCTCATCGACATGCCTCCCGGCACCGCGGACATCCAGATGGGCCTGGCCCGCATGATGCCGCGCACCGAGGTGGTGATCGTCACCACCCCGACGCTGGCCGCCCAGCAGGTGGCGGACCGGGCCGCGGACATGGCCCGTAAGGGCTATCTGAGGGTGGCCGGAGTCGTTGAAAACATGAGCGCGTCCGTGGCCCCCGACGGCACCCGGTATGCCGTGTTCGGCTCGGGTGGGGGCGAGCGGCTGGCCGAACAGCTCGGCGTGCCCCTGCTGGGATCGATCCCCCTGGACCCGGCCGTGGCCGCGGGGGGCGACGCCGGTGAGCCAGCCGTGATCACCGCTCCGCACACACCGGCGGCCCTGGCCTTCGCCGCCTTGGCCGAACGCATCGTCACCGAAG
>JANPEN010000009.1:0-2250 GCA_031422955.1 Acidimicrobiia bacterium | reverse complement strand
AGCGGTTCGCGGCTGGTGGCCAGGACACGGGTGTGCGGTGACGCGGCGAGGATCACTTGCGCTGTGTTGGCTGCGCTGTCCAGGACGTGCTCGCAGTTGTCGAGCACGATCAGCATCGATCCTCCTGCGAGGTGATCAAGGAGCACGTCCTCGGGCGCAACCCCGGGCCGACCGGGTACTTCGAGCTGGGTGAGCAGAGGGCGGGTTACGTTACCCGCTCGGGCGACGGTGTCGAGCCGCATGAACAACGCGCGCTCGCTCCTGGAGGCCAAACGTTCGAACACGGCCCTCGCCAACCGGGTCTTGCCGACGCCTCCGGGCCCCACGAGGTTGACCAGCCGGCGGTCCCTCATGGTTGTCTCGATCACGGTCAGCTCGTTGTCTCGGCCGATGAGCTCAGTCAGCGGCGTTGTCGCGCCGGTCTCGCCTGTCGGGCTGGTTCGGCGAAGGGCGGGGTCGTGGCGCAGGATCCGCGCTTCGGTGTCTGCGAGCTCGGCGCCTGGTTCGATGCCGAGGGTGGTGACGAGGTTGTTGCGTGCTTCCTGGTAGAGGGCGAGGGCGTCGGCTTGGCGGCCGTTGCGGTAGAGCGCCCGCATCCCCAACGCCCACAAGCGCTCCCGATAGGGCTGCGCCCTGCACGAGGTGAGCAGCCCGCTGACATCCAGCCCGTCATCATCCGCAGCCAACTGCGCCTCGAAGCGGTCCTCGACCGCAGCGCAGTGAACCTCCAGCAGCGCGTCGATGCCCGGATGAGGTGGGAGGTTCTCACCGAGCAGGGGAACGTCTCGCCACAACCCCAGCGCCTCATCGAATGCCTGTGCCCGCGCCGTGCCGCCGAGCGGAAGGGCCCGGGCACGGGCAAGGAGTTCACCGAAGCGGGCGCTGTCCATCGACCCGGGGGCCGTACACAGCCGGAGTTGCCCGTTGCGGCTCTCGATCGTGGCGTCTGGAGCGAGTTCTGCGAGTTGGCGGCGTAGACGCGAGACCGCCACGTTCAGAGCCGATGCTGATGCACCAGGGCTGCCGTTGATCAACCAATCCCCAGCAGCAGCGCGGCTAACCGAACTCGGCGACTCCAACAGCAACAGCGCGAGGAGACGCCGCTCGCGGGCACCGTGGATCTGACCCGCCGGCCCGACCTGCCGCGGCCCCAGCCACCGAAACTGCATGACCCCTCCCTGAGGAGCTGATGGCAACCCGACGGCAACCAGCCGCGCAACCTCGCGTCGGCATCATCGCGCAACCGACACGAGGAAGCGGGCCCACCATGCAGCTCGACCCATCAACCACCGCCGTGCTGGCGTTGCACTGGCAGAACGACATCGTCTCCCCAGCCGGCAAGTTCGCATCGACCTTCTCCGCCCAAGCCGCAGAAACCGGGGTCATCTCCCAAACCGCAGGACTGCTCCAGGCGGCCAGAGCGGCCGGGGCCCTCGTCGTGTACACCCGCGTGTGTTTCCGCCCGGGCTATCCCGATCTTGTCGCCAACGGGCACCTCCTCGCCGGATGCCAGGCAGCAGGGGCCCTCGTGGATGGTGACTGGGGCGCCGACATCCTCGACGAGCTCGCCCCCGCCGCCGGGGACGTGACGGTCAGCCACCGTCGCATCAGCGGATTCTGGGGAAGCGACCTGCACACCATCCTCCAAGCCCGCGGGGTGGGCACCGTGCTGCTCACCGGCGTCGCCACCAACCTCACCGTGCTCAACACCGCGTTCGACGCGGTCAACGCCGGCTACCACACCGCTGCAGTCACCGACTGCTGCTCGGCCGCGACCCAGCCAGCCCACGAGGAGGCCATCGCCACCATCGCGGTCATCGGGGAGACCACCAACACGGCCGCGTTGGCTGCGACCTGGCTGAGTGCGTCGTGACCGCCTACGACGCAGGAGCGTTCCAGGACTTCGAGCATTCCGGCTGGGACGACGTCGCCGACGTGTACGCCGAACTCGGGGACGGCTTCGGGCTCACCGTCGGTCCCGCCGGTGCAGCCATCCTCGACGCCGCCGACGTGCGCCAGGGCCGAGACGTTCTCGATGTCGCCACCGGCCCGGGCTACCTCGCCGGTCTCGCCCTCGAACGCGGCGCCAACGTAGTCGGCATCGACATCGCCGAATCGATGGTGCAGCTCGCCCGCCGGCGCCATCCCACCGCTGCGTTCCATGTGGGCGCGGCCGAGAGTCTGCCCCTGCCCGACAGCAGCTACGACGCCGTGGTCTCCGCTTGGGGTCTGCCCCACTTCGCGGACCAC
>JANPEN010000008.1:0-2247 GCA_031422955.1 Acidimicrobiia bacterium | reverse complement strand
CCGGTGGTGCCGATCTGGCGGCGGTGGCTCACCCAACCCCAGTCCGACAGCACCCGGGTGGCGCCCAGCGCAGCCCCGAAGCGTTCCCCTACCGCGCTGAGGGTGGCCAGACGCTCCGCCGAACCCAGCCCGGCCCCCGCGGCCACAATGCGTTCAGCATCGGCCAGGTCCATGGTCGACACCACCGCCTCCAGGTTGCCGAGATGCTCCGGGTCCTCGTCCCCCGCGCCGGAGGTCGGCCCAGCCATCCCGGTCGGATCAGTCGGATCAATCAAAATCAGCGTCGCCGCGGGGCCCTGGTGGCCAGCCGCGCTGCCCCGACAACCGATCTGCAGGCTGGCCACGAAGCCACCCTCGATCTGCAGGATCTCTTCGGTCCTGGCTCCATCGGACGGGCGGTGCACGCGACCTCGCGCGGCCTCGAGGGCCACCACGCCGGCTACGAAGGGCCGACGCAGCTCATGAGCCAAACGGGGTCCGAGGTCACGGCCGTCCGGCCCGTCAGGTAGCAGCAACACCGCAGCTGAGCCCAGCAACGGCGAGAGCAGGCGAGCCCATCGGGCCGGCTGGAAATTGCCAGCCTCCCAGCCCACCACGGTGTCGGCCACGACGGCGAGCTGATCCGCCGCCGACGCCACACCCGAACCCACCAGCACCACCTTGCCGTCGCACTCCGCCACGGTCTCGAGCCCGCCGAGGGGCAAGACGCCATCTCGTACCGCCAGAACCGCCCAAGCGGAGAAGGGATCCACCGGCAGCGGTGGGGGCGCGGTGGTCATGGCCGGAGTCTGGTCGCTCGGCGGGGTCTCGGTCGAACGCCGGGTGCCCGCCCCGTACGCGGACGTGCCGCCGGCCGAAGGCCAACGGCACGTCCAGTATCACCAGCGATCGCGTCTCAGAGGATCGGTTCCAGGCGCCAACGTCGAGCGGCCGCCACCATGAGCAGGCCGGCCACCGCCAACGCGGCACCGAGGCGGGCCATGTCGGTGGTGCTGCTGCCGGTGCGGGGCAGCGCCTGGGCACCCACCGCGGCGATGGTGGTGGGCGAAACGGCTGCAGGAGTCGAGGTGACCACCGGGGTGGGCGTGGTGGAGGCTGTGGTCGGGCTCACCCCAGCCGGCGCAGTGGTGGTCGTGGTGGCGGCGGGACGGGCCGTGGTGATGGTGGTGACGGCGACGTCGTCGCAGGCAGCGGCGGTGGCGGGCATGTCGGCGGGGGCCCCAGCCTCGACACAGGGAACGGGGGTACAGGGCTGGGTGCCGCCGTTGTTGGCAGAAAGCAGGGTGTTGAACTTGCCGTTGAGCGAGTAGAAGGACCCGGCCGGACCGACCACGTTGAGCGGGGGCCCGACGCTGGCGTCGAGCTGGTAGCAGGCCACCCCCGTAGTGGTCGACAGATCCAGGGTCAGGGTGCCGTTACAGGCGTTGCCGCCAGGCCCGCAGTAGGACCAGGCGTTCACGTACTGGTTGACGCTCGCATCGAAGGCGGGCGAAGGTGCCACCTTGCGAGACAGCGAAAGACCGATGCCTTCACAACCCTGGGCGTAGCCGGTCCAGGTCATGGCGACAACCGCGTCGTTGGAGATTTCCCCGACGTTGCGAAGATCGGTCTGGGGGGTACCACCGTTGATGCTGTACTGCTCCCCAACCAGGATCTCCCCACCCTGGGCCGTGCAGCCAGCCGGGATGATGCCCAGCCCCAGCGGGTAGTTGGCGTAGTCCGTCACCGGCGCGGGACTGGGGGTCAGCGGCCCGTGAGCGGCAAAGGCCGGAGCGGCCCCGAAGCCGACGAACAACGCCGCCAACCCGGCCAGCAATACCGCGCTCACGCGTTTGGATCTCATGTTCCTGCTCTCCATTCCCGCCACTCGGCTCATCGCTTGAGTTCAGTTCGCGTCGCCCACCGCAGCGCCACGCTAGCCAACTGGCGTGGCCACGCTACCGGTACCCCGCTCTGGCGGTGGGGACCGTCGACCCGGGCAACGCCCGGTTGCGGTACCCCTCACGCGGTCCAAGGAAACGGATAGTCACACGTTTGGCGAGGAAATCGGCCAACTGGTGAGGGCGAGGGTCGCCGGGCTGCTATGGTGCCGAGGTCCAATCCGGGGTAGCTCAACCGGCAGAGCGTCGGACTGTTAATCCGTAGGTTGTGAGTTCGAGTCTCACCCCCGGAGCGTCGAGCCTGGCACTGCCAGGCCGGGCGCCAGCACCGAGTTTCTTCTCGGCGCCGGCGCGCGCCTCGGCCGCG
>JANPEN010000007.1:0-3455 GCA_031422955.1 Acidimicrobiia bacterium | reverse complement strand
ATCACAACATGGCCACGGTGGCCTCCACCAACCCGCCGGTGTTGATGGCCCATCTGGCCGCCCTGACCCGACGCATCAAGCTCGGCTCGGGCGGGGTCATGTTGCCCAACCACGCCCCTCTGGTGGTGGCGGAACAGTTCGCCCTGCTGGAGGCGTTGCATCCCGGACGCATCGATCTCGGCATCGGCCGCGCCCCCGGCACCGACGGGGCCACCGCGGCGGCGCTACGCCGCTCACCCGACGCCTTGGGGGCAGAGGATTTTCCGCAGCACCTAATCGACGTGATGGGCCTCCTGGGCGATCGGCGAGCCGATCGAGGCATGTGGAACCGCTTCGTCGCCACCCCCGTGGCGACGACCAGTCCCCAGATCTTGCTGTTGGGGTCCAGCGGCTTCAGCGCGCAGCTAGCCGGCATGTTGGGGTTGCCCTTCGCCTTCGCCCACCACTTCGACATGGGCGGCACGCTGGCCGCGGTGGAGCTGTATCAACACCACTTCGAGCCCTCGGCGGTGTTGGAGCGGCCCTACACCATTGTCAGCGCCAGCGTGTTGGCCGCAGAGGACGAAGAGCGGGCCAATTGGTTGGCCAACCCGGGCCAGCTGCGCCGCTACGGCATGCGCACCGGTCGGCTGTTTCCGCTCTACCGGCCCGAGGACGCCGCCGGGCATCCCGAGTTGGAGGCGGCCAACGCCATGGCCAGCTACCGGGTGGTGGGCACCGCCGAACAGGTGGTGGCCGGGCTGCACGAGCTGGCCGCCACCACCAAAGCCGACGAACTCATGCTCCATACCGCAACGTATGGATTGTCAGATCGCCTGCGCAGCCTCGAGCTGGTCATGGCCGGCTGGAACGCCTGAGCCGGCGGCGCCTCGCCGTGCAGTAGCCGCCACATCGAAAGCCGCTCCGTCGACCTACACCCTCACCACTCACCCTCACCACTCACCCCTCAACACTCAACACTCACACGGGAAACGACAGCGGTGTGCCCATGCGGGTGAAGAGGTCCTGCAACAGCCGTAGCGTCATGCCCCACACCACCCGGTCCCCGTGAATGGCGATGCCGGGGAAGATGTCGCGTTCGCGCAGCTGGTACCGGTAGGCGACGGCTCGATCGGGATCGGCCAGCTCGAGCAGGGGAATCCATAACGCCTCGGCCACCTCATAGTTGGGTGACAGTTCGGGGCGGGGGCCCTCCAGCCAGAAGCCGAACACCGACACGGTGATGGGCCGGGCGCCGCCGAGCAGATCATCCAGCCGGCCGAGGCGCTCGGCCTCGCTCAGGTCGAGGGCGATCTCCTCGCGGGTTTCTCGCTCGGCGGTAGCTAGGGCGTGCTCATCGGTGGGATCGACCCGTCCGCCGGGCAGGGCCATGTGGCCCGACCAAGGATCTCCCTCCCGCCGCGCCCGCTCGATGAACAGCAGCTCCGTACCTGCCTCACCGGCCCGAAAGATGGCCGCCACCGAGGCCCGAGCACCCGCGGGGATGGGACGCGGTGCCGTGTGATCATCGAAGACTTCTCGTAAGCGGTACAGCTCCACCAGCGCAGGATGGTAACCAGCGCGCATCGGCCCCGCCGAGATGGCAAACTTGACGGACCGGTCGACTCGCGAGGAACAGCCACTCATGACAAGCACCCACTCAGGCAGCTCAGGCAGCAGCGCCGATCTCATCATCCGCAACGGGATGGTGGTGGACGGCACCGGCGGCCCGGCCCGGCGGGCCGATGTCGCCATCAAAGGCGACCGCATCGTGGCCGTGGAACCCTCCATCCCCGAGAAGGCGGCCCGAGAGATCGACGCCCGCGATCGCATCGTCACCCCCGGCTTCGTGGATATCCACACACACCTCGACGCCCAGTTGGCCTGGGATCCGCTGCCCACGTCTTCGTGCTGGCACGGCATCACCAGCGCGGTGTTGGGCAACTGCGGGGTCACCTTCGCGCCGGTAGGACCGGGCCAGCGAGAGTTCCTGGCCGAGATGATGGAGAGCGTGGAAGACATCCCCCGCCGGGCCATCCTCGAGGGTCTGCCCTGGGACTGGACCACCTACGGCGAATATCTGGGCTGGCTCGACCGCACGCCCAAGGGGATCAACGTCGGCGGCCTGGTCGGCCACTGCGCCCTGCGGGTGGCGGCCATGGGTGACCGCTCGATGACAGAAGGCTCCGGCACCGCGGCAGACATCGCCCTCATGTGCGACATGGCGGAGGAGGCCATGCGTTCCGGCGCGCTAGGCATTTCCACCAGCCGCACCCTGGGCCACAAGGTACCCGACGGCCGCCCGGTGCCAGGTACCTGGGCCGGGCCCGACGAGCTCGTCGCCTTCGGCGAGGTGCTGGCCAAGGTGGGTCGGGGCTTGTTCGAGGGGGCCATGCGCCTCGGTGAGCGCGATGACGCGGCCCTCACCGCCACCCGGGCCGAGGTTGCCGTCATGGGCGATATCAGTCGTCGGTCAGGCCGACCGGTCAGCTACGGGCTGGTCCAATCCGATCGTCGACCCGATCTGTACGCCAGGGTCATCGATTTCAACCAGGAGGAGAACGCCAACGGGGCGCAGCTGCGACCCCAGACCACAGCTCGTGGCATCGGCATCCTGTTCGGTCTGTCCAACCGCACGCCGTGGGATAGGGCGCCCGCGTTCCAGGAACTGCAGAACATGCCCGCCGCTCGGCGCCTGGAAGCGGTGCGCGATCCACAGTTCCGGGCCCGTCTGGTGCAAGAGGCCGAAGCGGCCAACGTGCGCCTCGATCCTGAGAAGATCTTCGTGCTGCCCGTGGGCCCAGCCCGCTATGACTGCAAGGCGGAAGACTCCCTGGCCGCCCATGCCCGCCAGCGGAACACCTCCCCCGTCGACGCGTTCTTGCAGTTGTGCTTGGAAACAGACGGGCAGGTTCATCTCAACATGCCGATGCTCAACCACCAGTTCGCGGCCATCGAGGAGATGCTCGACAACGACACGGTGACCTTGGGCTTGGCCGACGCCGGCGCCCATGTCGGCCAGATCATGGACACCAGCCAGCCGACCTTCCTGCTGACCTACTGGGTACGCGAGCGTCAGCGTTGGACCATCGAGCAGGCCATCCGTCGGCTCACGTCTGACACCGCTGATCTGTTCGGTTTCAAGGACAGGGGGCGTCTGCAGGCGGGGGCTTTCGCCGACGTTAACGTCATCGATTTCGACGGGCTCAGCCTGCCCCAGCCGGAGTTCGTGAATGACCTGCCCAACGGGGCTGGCCGCTACATCCAGGGTTCGAGCGGGTACGACTACACCATCGTGAACGGCAAGGTGTTCATGGACCACGGCGACCATGCCGGCGTGCTCGCCGGTCGCGTTGTCCGCTCCACGGACTGACCCACCGTTGGCGGGCGGCGGCGGGACTGCTCCCCCTCTGCCCACCTACGAGGGTGGGCTGGCGCAGTGGCAATTGCGCTTGCGGTTTGCGGCGGATGAGGAA
>JANPEN010000006.1:0-3698 GCA_031422955.1 Acidimicrobiia bacterium | reverse complement strand
GCACGCTGTCTGCACCCAAGCTACCGGAGATCCCCGGAATCGAGAGCTTCAAGGGCGCCACGTACCAGACCTCGCGTTGGCCCCATGAGGGCGTCGACTTCACCGGCCTTCGGGTCGGCGTCATCGGTACCGGCTCCTCGGCCATTCAGTCCATCCCCCTCATGGCCAAGCAGGCCCGTGAGTTCACCGTGTTCCAGCGCACGCCGAACTTTTCGATGCCGGCCGGGAACCGCCCGGTTTCCCAGGCCGAGTCTGACGAGATCAAGGCGGGCTACCCGAACTACCGCCAAGCGGCCAAGGAATCCTTCTTCGGTGTGCCCATGCCGGCGGATATCAAGGGCTGCTTCGAGGTCAGTGACGAAGAACGTGAGGCCACCTACCAGGCTGGCTGGGACGCCGGCAGTCTGGTCGGCTTGATCGGTGCCTTCAACGACGTGCTGTTCGACAAGAAGGCCAACGACACCGCGGCCGCCTTCATCCACAACAAGATCCGCAGCATCGTCAAAGACCCCGAGGTGGCGGACGCCTTGTGTCCCACCAACCATCCGGTGGGCACCAAGCGGCCGTGCCTGGACACCGGCTACTACGAAACCTTCAACCTCGATCACGTGCGCCTGGTGAATCTGCTCAAGACGCCGATCACGGAGATCACCCCCACCGGCATCAACACGGCGGAGGAGTCTTTCGAGTTCGACGCCATCGTCTACGCCACCGGCTTCGACGCCATGACCGGTTCCTTCGTGCGGGTGGACATTCGTGGCCGCGACGGCCAGGAGCTCAAGGAGGTGTGGAAGGACGGGCCCAAGACCTATCTCGGTCTCGGGGTGGCCGGCTTCCCCAACTTCTACACCGTCACCGGGCCCCAGAGCCCCTCGGTGTTGTCCAACATGATGGTGTCCATCGAGCAGCACATCGACTGGATCGCGGAGTGCATGGGCTACATGGCAGACCACGGCTTCGCCACCATCGAGCCCACGTCTGACTCGGCAGAGGCATGGGTCGAGCACTCGATCGAGCTCGGTGATCAGACGCTCTACCCCATGGCCAACTCGTGGTACATGGGCGCCAACGTGCCCGGCAAGCCCCGGGTGTTCCTGCCTTACGTCGGTGGGTGCGGCCCTTACCGGGAGAAGTGCAACGACGTGGCCGCCAAGGGCTACGAGGGCTTCACCTTGGCCCGCACCGTCTCCGCCTGAGCTGACCAGGTCGAAGCAGGGAGAACCGGCGGGGTGAGCGCAAACTCACCCCGCCGGCTCGCGTTCAGGACTTGACCGCCGCGAAAGCCTCTTTGAGGGCACCGGCGGCCTGGTCGGCGGCGTCGCTGGCCGCGCTGAAGATGGCCAACATCTGCCAGAAGGCGTGGATCTGACCGTCGAAACGCTTGTGGGTCACGGCCACCCCGGCTTCGCCCAGGCGGGCGGCGTAGGCCTCTCCCTCGTCGCGCAACGGGTCGTACTCGGCGGTGAAGACCAGCGCCGCCGGCAGGCGGGATAGATCGCTCGCCTGCAGCGGACTGACCAAGGGGTTCTTGCCCTCCTCGGCGTTGTTCAGGTAGTGGTCCCAGAACCAACGCATCATGTCCGTCGTCAGCAGGTTGCCTTCGCCGTTGGCGGCGTAGGAGGCGGTGCCGTAGCTGTGGTCGGTGACGGGGTAGACCAGCAGCTGCAGGGCCAGGGCCGGGCCATTCTCGTCACGGGCCCGCAGGGCCACCGCCGCAGCCAGGTTGCCACCGGCGCTGTCGCCACCCACGGCCAGGCGGGCGGGATCCACGCCGATCTCTGCGCCGTGTTCAGCTACCCACAATGTCGCCGCGTAGCAGTCGTCGAGGGGGGCGGGGAACTTGTGCTCGGGGGCCAGGCGATAGTCGACGGAGACCACCTTGCAACCGGCCCGGGCGGCCACCGCACGGCAGATGGCGTTGGTCGACTCGAGGTCGCCAATGACCCAACCGCCGCCGTGGAAGTAGACCAAGCAGGGGAAGGGACCCTCGCCGGCGGGGGTGTAAACCCGCACGGTGAGGTCACCGCCCGGCCCGGGGATGATGCGGTCCGATTGGTCGGGGATGTCGTCGCCTGGCCCTCCCAGTTCTACGAACCCAACCGCCGCGACGCGAGCGTCCGCCGGTGACATCTCGTTGAGCGGCGGCATTCCGGCCGCTTCCATCTGCTGGAGCAGCCCTGCGGCCGCGGGATCGAGCGTCATTGCCATGTCCTCCTGGAGGTGAGATCGTCGAGGAACGCGTCCCTTGGCCCGTCGAGGACGAGCACCAAGAGCTGAAGTTGGCCTGGTCGGCAGAACAAGCCATTTCGTCCCTCATCCCCGCTGTTGCAGCGGAGCGTGCGGAGCTTACTAAGCGGGCTGTGACGGCAGGACCGAGGTCGGTCAGGAGTCGAGGACCGAGCAGACCGATTGACGCAGAGCGTGGCAAAAAGTGGGGGCTCGGTTGCAGTGACTCCTGTCACAGGAGTAAACATGTTCATTCGCCGCTCGCTTCCGGGGCGCAACCAATCAAAGGGGAACACGAAACGTGATCGAATACAATCTGCGCGGAATCGCGCCCAGGCAACGGCGCTTCCACGCGCGGACCCGCATGACTGCGTTTACCGGAGCCCTGCTCCTCGTCCTGGCCGCCTGCGGTGGCGACGACACCGAGACCGCCACGGGCAGTAGCACAGCGGCCGAAGGCAGTGGCACTGGCGCAGCCCCCACCGGCGAACCCATCAAGGTGATGGTGGAGGCGCCGGTCGACAGCCAGATCCTGCCCTACCCGAACATCCCCGAGACGGCGAAGACGTTCGCCAAATATATCAACGACAAGGGGGGTATCAAGGGCCGCCCGCTCGAGGTGATCGTCTGTGATGACCGCGCCGACGCCGGCGAAGCGGCCAACTGCGCCCGCAAGGCCGTCGAAGAAAAGGTGGTCGCCAACGTCGGTAGTTTCACGCTCGACGTGAGCCAGGCCATTCCGATCTACGAGGAGAACAGCATCGCCTGGTTCGGAATATGTTGCCCCGTCCGGGATCAGGAGTTCAACAGCAAGGTCTCCTTCCCGATGGGCTTCACCAACGCCCTACCTGTGGCCGCTGCGATCAAGATGATCGACGATGGCTGCAAGAACATCTCGTTCAGCGTCGGTGACGACACCTCCGCTGCTCCACCGATCGCAGCGTTCGAGAACGGCCTCAAGTCGAAGGGCAAGGACCCCAGCAAGATCAAAATCGTCAAGGTCCCGCTCACGCCCGGTGACTACAGCACCCAGGCCGCCCAGCTGAACACCCCGCCGACAGACTGCTTCTACGGCCATTTGAGCCAGGTGAACTGGCCACCGATGATCACCGCATTCGACGGTGTAGGCGCCAAGCCCAAGCTCTACGGTGCGCAGGGAAACCTCGACCAGACCATCGTCAAGACGTTCCCGAAGCAGACCGAGGGTGCCATCGTGGTCGGCGTGTACCCCAGCCTCTCCGCTCCAGTGTGGGCGGACTTCCGGGGCGCCATCGAGAAGTTCAAGCCCAACCCCGAGCTCAACTACGACAGCCTCGCCGGGCTGGGTACCTGGACGGGGTTCACCGCGTTAGCCCAGATCGTGGAAACGATGGAGGGTGAGAACAACAACGTGACGTTCCTGGCGGCCGCGAACAAGCAGACGAAGCTCGACACCGGCGGTATGGTCGGGGTGCTCGACCTCACCAAAGAGT
>JANPEN010000005.1:0-6825 GCA_031422955.1 Acidimicrobiia bacterium | reverse complement strand
ACCGGTGTCGAAGCGTTCCCCGGCCACAAGGATCCGCTCAAGGTCAGCCGGTTCATCGCCACCGCCAAGGCGGCCGCGCCGCCCGATGAGCCCGCTTGGGCCGATCTCGGCCCCAGCCCCTTTGATTGGCAACGGGACTGACCCACGCGCAGCTCGGGGCGTTTGCCTCGAGCGGGCCTCCCGTCGGCGCCGGCAGCCGGCCAGCGCAACCGGTTTCCCGAAGGGTCCTCCGAGCGGCGAGACTCCCGTTCATGGTGTTGGCCCCGAACTCAGCGACGCCGGTCATGGGCGATCCATCCGAGGACGGCCGTTTCGGCCGCTTCGGGGGACGTTTCGTGCCCGAGACGCTCGTCCCCGCATGCCAAGAACTCGAAGCGGCGTTCGTGGAGGCGTGGGCCGACCCTGCCTTTCGGACCGAGCTCGACACGTTGTTGCGCACCTACGCCAACCGGCCATCGCTGCTCTCGGAGTGTTCCCGGCTCTCGTTCGAGCTCGGCCTGCGCCTCCTGCTCAAGCGAGAGGATCTCAATCACACTGGCAGCCACAAGATCAACAACGTCTTGGGCCAGGCCCTGCTGGCTCGGCGCATGGGCAAGGCCAAGCTCATCGCGGAGACCGGCGCCGGCCAACACGGCGTGGCCGCCGCCACCGCCGCCGCCCTGTTGGGCATGGGCTGCGTTGTCTACATGGGCGAAGTCGACATGGCTCGCCAGGCCCTCAACGTGTTCCGGATGCGGCTGCTGGGGGCAGAGGTGCGCCCCGCCCTGAGCGGCTCGCGTACCCTGAAGGACGCAGTCAATGAAGCCATGCGCGCCTGGGTGTCCGACATCGCCGACACCCACTATCTGCTCGGTTCGGTCATGGGCCCACACCCCTACCCCTGGATGGTGCGTGAGTTCCACCGGGTCATCGGCGACGAGGCCCGCGAGCAGTGCCGAACAATGACCGGCGGGGACCCTGATGTGGTGGTGGCTTGTGTCGGTGGTGGTTCCAATGCCGCCGGTATCTTCTCGGGGTTCGCGGAGTTGGCCGACGTGCGTTTGGTGGGTGTCGAACCCGCAGGAGGAGCGGCGGTCGGGCGAGGCGTTCCCGGTGTGGTCCACGGCATGTTGAGCTACCTCATGCAGGACGAATTCGGCCAGGTCCAAGAGGCCCAGTCGATCTCCGCCGGGCTGGATTATCCCGGTGTTGGCCCTGAGCATTCCCACCTCGCCGATATCGGCCGGGCCGAGTACTTCCCGGTGACCGACGACGAGGTCCTCGAAGCGTTTCAGTTGCTGGCCCGCACAGAGGGCATCATCGCCGCCCTGGAATCCGCCCACGGCCTGGCCTGGATCAGTAGGGAACGGGCCAGCCTGCAGGGCCGCACCGTGCTGCTCAACCTTTCCGGTCGAGGCGACAAGGATGTGGCCCAGGTGCAAGCCATCCTCGATGGGCGTCAGCCGTGATCGAGCTCGAAGCCCACCTCCGCCGGCGCAGGGAGGGCGGAGCCAAGCTGTTCGTGCCCTACGTATCGGGGGGCTTGGACGAGGACTGGGTCGACTTGGTGCGCGCCTTCGCCGATGCCGGGGCCGACGCCATCGAGGTCGGCATCCCCTTTTCCGATCCCGTCATGGACGGACCCACCATCCAAGAAGCTTCGGTCAGGGCCCTAGCCCGGGGCACCACCCCGATCTCGGTCGTGAGCGAACTGCGCGGGGTCAGCGACGACATCGGCATTCCGCTGGTGGTGATGACCTATTACAACGTGGCCTTCCGGGCCGGCCATGACCGCTTCGCCCAAGAACTGGGTGAGGCCGCCATAGCTGGCGCCATACTGCCCGATCTTCCCCTGGAGGAGGTCGGCCCGTGGGCCGCGGCGGCGGACGCCGCCGGGGTGGCTACCGTGTTGCTGGCCGCCCCCACCGCTCCCGATGAGCGTCTGCCGCGTATCTGCGAACGGGCTCGCGGCTTCGTTTATGCCGTGTCTTTGCTCGGAGTTACCGGAGAACGTCAGAACCTGGCCCATACCGCGGTCGCCATGGCCCAGCGGCTCAAGGCGGTCACCCAGCGGCCCGTACTGATCGGTATTGGTATCTCCAACGCTGCGCAGGCAAGGGAGGCTTGCACCGCCGCGGACGGGGTAATCATGGCCTCCGCCCTTATGCGCATGCGCCTCGATGGCGCTTCGGTGGCCGAGGTCGCCGCCGCCGCCCGTACCGTCAGGGATGCCTTGGATGCCTGACGGGGGCCACCAACAGGTCCCGGAGGTGGCCCCCGGGGACTGTGAGTTGTGCCAAGCGGCCCGTTTCACGCACTGGTATCACGAGGACGAGGTCTGCTGGGTGGCTGACTGCGAAGCCTGCGATTGCCCCATGGTGGTGTGGAAAGGCCATGGAATCGACGCCGATGAGGGGGAGGTGGCCCACATGATGGCCGCGCTGCAGACCGCGGGCCACGAGCGTTTTGGTGAGGATCGTTTCGCCATCGACCGGGTCATGCGCCAGATCCCGTGGCATTTCCATGCCCATGCCCGCGACCGTCATTGGCACCAGCGTCGCTGGACGAGCCAACCGTCCCGCTACAGCGGCCGCGTGGGAGGTCCTCGGGTCCTCCTCGGCAGCCCGTAAGATCCCGCTCGTGACCACCCAGCCTGTTCGAGCCGCGGCGGCCACCGTGGCCGATCGTCTCGCCGCAGTGCTGCAGGGGCGATTGACCATTGCCCAAGATCCCCGCCCGCCCGCGGCGGCGGAGGTTTCGACGGCCTCGGTGGTGGCCGTAGTACTCGGTGCCGCCGGATCGGGTCGATCGGGGGTGGTGCGGGCCTTGGTCGAGATGGCCAAACGCCGGGGACAACCGGTGCGCATCGTCGAAGACGCTCATCGACTGGATGAGCCGGCGCTGGCGGCCATCGAGGCCAACCTGGGCGGGGAGGTTGTGGTCCTCAGCTGGATCGAACCCCTCCAAGCAGTCACCGGCCCTGCCCCCGGGGAAGTGTCCGGCTCCTTGACCCAACCGAGGGAACGGGGGGGCCGTCCCGGCGGGTCCCGGGCCGAGATTCTCGGCCGTCTGGCCCAGCGGGCCGCTCGCCAACAGTTGGTGGTCAACTTGGCCGCCCTGACCGAGGACGAACTGGGCCGGGGGGCCGCCACGCTGCTCGGAGCGCCGCCGGATCAAGCGCTGATCGATTGGCTGATGGAACACACAGGGGGCCAACCCTGGCTGGTGCACGCCACGCTCTCGGCGCTGGCCGATTCGGGGACCGTCACTCGGGGCCGTTTCACCGGCCCTGCGCCTGCGCCGGACGCGGCAGTTCTCGCGCCCGTGCTGGATCGCATCCGGGCCGAATTGGGGGCCTTGCCGGTCAGCTGCCGGCCCGCGCTGGCTGCCATTGTGGCGGACCACCATCCGAACACGTTGGCCGAGATTTCCATCGCCGCGGCGGGCAGCTGGTCGATCCTGGTGGCCGCCGGCCTGGTTGGAGACCCACCCATTGCTCCCCTGGTCCTGGCCGCGGCCGAGGCCGCCCTTACCCCGGCCGAGCGGGCCGCCGGTCACCAGGCCGCGGCCAGCTTGCTAGCCCGGCGGGGTGCCTCCGCGGTGACCCGGGCCGAGCATGGCTGGCAGGGCCGAGCGCAGAGCGAGGAGGCGGCCCAAACCTTCCTCGAGGCCGGTTTCGAGGTTCTGGCCCAGCATCCTCGACAGGCCGCAGAATGGTTCGACCGGGCTGCTTGCACGGTGGCGGGCTCCGACCCCCTGGCTCTGAACGAACGCGGAGCCCAGGCGCAGGCCCTGACACTGGCCGGGGTGGTGGGCGCGGCGGTGGAGCTGGCCGACTTCGTGTTGGGCCGCCAGGAGACGGAGCCCCACGCCACCGCGGCGGTGGCCTTGGCCAGCGCCCGGCGCTCGCGCTGGGTGGACGTTGCCCGCTGGTCGGCCAGGGTGGCTGGCCACCAGGGTGTGGCCGACGCCTGGTGGTGGTGGCAGAACCAGGCCGCCTTGCTGGTGGCGGGCCGGGTAAACGAGGTGGAAGCCAACCTGGTGGGGGTGGCCTTCGATAGCCCCGTTACCCCGGTGGTGGCCCAGCTCCGCGAGGCGGTGCTCATCATGCGGGCCAGCCTGGGCGGCGAGCGAGGCGATCTGCTGGCCGCCCGTCGGGCGGCTCGTTCGCTGATCGGAGCCCAGGGACTGCTGCGTCCGCCGGCGGTAGCTGCATTGGGCCCGGCCGAACTGCTGGCGGCTACTGCGTTGGCCTTGGGTGAGCCCGAGGGAGCCCGCCTCGCCCTCCGCGCTGGCACCGCGGGCGCCGGGGGGAGCGGCGGTGGGCGCCTTTCTCCCCGCAGGGCCGCCCTGGTCCGCTGGGCGGTGCTGCGCTGTGGGGACACCGTGCGGCCTAGCGCGGTGGCGGTCGACGGTGCGGGCTTGGGCTCCGAGGATGGTTCCCTCCACCGCCCATCAGACAGCTCGGCCGGTCTCGGCGAGGACGGTGACGACCTCGAGGCGGTAGCCCTGGCCGTGGATGCAGCCTTGGCTCGGCGGCGGGGCGATGTTGCCGCCACCGCAACCGTGGCCCGCAAGCTGGCCCGACTGTTGTCAGGCCTGCAGATCGACCTGCTCAACGTCGATGCCGCCAGCGAGCTGCTGGTGGTGGCTCGCCGCTTCGCCCCCCCGGCGGTAGCCGAGGAATTCGACGACGCCATCGAGACGTTTCTGGCCAGCATCGGCAACGCACCGGCATGGTCGGCGCGCTGGCATTGGGCCCGGCTAGAGGCCGCCATCGCCACTGGCCGACCCATTGCCCTGGAGGCCCCCGCCCTGGCCCTGGAGGCCATCGCCACCGTCCTGCCCGGTATCTCCGTGTTGGCCGACGCGGCGTCGGTGTGGCTGCAGGTTCTCACCGCCACGCCCGACCCGGCACGGATCGACACGGCCGTGCGAGATCTACGCCTGGCCGGTCATGTGTGGGAGGCGGCGCAGCTGGCCGGACAGGCCGCCATCCGTGTCGAGGACGCCACCCTGGCCAAGTCCCTGTTGGGCCAGGCCCGTTCCTTGCGTGGTGGAGGGGGCGGCGGCCAGCCCGGCTTGGTGGCGGCCAACCCGGCCGGGCTCGGCCGGGAGGACGGCGGCGCGGTCACCCCCGGAGGTCTGTCCGAGCGAGAGGTCGAGGTGGCTCGCCTGGTCCTCAACGGGCTCACCCATAAGGCCATCGGCGCCACCTTGTACATTTCCCCCAAGACCGTTGAACACCACGTCGCCCACATCCGCCAGAAGCTGGGTGCCACCAACCGGGCGGAGTTCCTAGCCGCCTTGCGGGAGGACCTGGCCGCCTTGTCAGACAGCCCGTAACCCCTCAGCAGTCCGGTCCGAGCCGTTCAGCGTGGTACCAGCGAGGCGTATAAACCCTCGCAAGTACGGACCAACACCCGGCTGGCGGCGCTGGTGGCCAGGGAGGACACGGGGTTCTCGGCTCGTTGACGCCAGCGGCCCAGGGCCACGAAAAGTTCCCGGCGCACGTCGGCCTCGTCGCTTTGGGCATCCAGGCCCAACCGGGTTCGGATGCCGCCCCCGTTGCCGCCAAGCAACTGCTCGACCTCGCGGGCCTCCTCCGGGCGAAAGTCAACCTCGCCTACCCGTAAGGCGTTGAGCAGGCGCAGCTCGGCGAACTCGTGGGCGCCCGAGCGGATCTGTTCCACCCTGGCCTCCAACTCACCGACCCGAGCCACCGGGGCGACGTTGAGTAGGCGTTGCACCGCCAACAGGGCCGAACGGGCCTTGAGGGTGTCACGACGGTCGCTGAACTGGGACAGCAACACCGTGCGCAGCTGGCCGATACCGCTGTGCTCGACGAGCTGGTTGGCCAGCTGCGAGGCGGTCTGGGCCTGGCCGCTGCGTAGCAGGTCCACCGCCAGGCGGATGCCGAACAGGCCCAATCGTTCGGCCAACAGTCGCCGTTCGTTGGGGGCCAAGGCGATCTCGGTTTCACCGCTCATGAACCGGTCCGCCGACAACAACAGGCGCTCCCGGTCCGCCGGTTGGCCCGCCGCCACCAGGCGCAGCCGTCGGAACTCCAGCTCCTGGAGGTTGGTGCCGGCCTGAGCCAACAGCCCCGCCACCGGCACCACCGTCTGGACCAGGCGATGTAACCGGGGATCGTGGGCGTAGCGGTTGGCGATGCGTTGGGCTGAAGCCATGGCGTCGAGGCGGCCCACCGACACCTCATCGGCCCGCGACAGCACGGCCACGCAGTTCACTGGGGAGGGCTGGGCGTATTCCTCCTCGTGGAAGGCGTGCAGAAAGGACACGTCGGTGGCGTGCAGATGGCGCAGCAGGTACACCACCGCGTCCGATGGGGTGATCTGTTCGTCGTCGGAGGTGAGGAAGGCAATGGAGCTGGCCGACACGTCACTGGAGAGGGAACCGATGCCGGGGGTGTCGATCAGGGTCATGCTGGCCAGGGGTGGAACCGGCCATTCCACGCTCAGGTTCTCGATCTGGTTGACCTGCCAGTTGCCCAGCTGAACATCGAGGGCCCCCGAGCCGCTGCGGGTAAAGGGCACCTGGCCGGCCACTCCGCCCTTGGGGGTCAGCCAGACTCGGCTGGCGATCCCGTGGCGATACCAGGTCACGATGCGGGTGCATTCCCCGGCGTCGGTGGGAGCCACCTCGTCACCGACCAAGGCGTTCAGCAGGGTGGACTTGCCTGCTTTGACCTTGCCGGCGATAGCCACCCGCAATGGCTCGTGGATGCGGCCCACGATCTCGTCGAGGATCCGGGCGTGGGGGGTGCCCTGGTAGGCCACGGAGGCGTCGATGACCAAGGAAAGCACCTGTTGCAACAGCACCGAG
>JANPEN010000004.1:0-2463 GCA_031422955.1 Acidimicrobiia bacterium | reverse complement strand
ACCCAACGTCGTGGTATCCGACATCCGCATGCCACCCAACTTCCAGCGTGAAGGCATCGACGGTTGCAAAGAGATCCGCAAGCAGCATCCGGGCACCGGGGTAGTCATCCTGTCTCAATACGACGATCCTGACTACGCCATCGCCCTGCTCTCCGAAGGCGCCGTCGGCTACGCCTACCTGTTGAAGGACCACATCGCGGAGGGAGACCAGTTGGCCCGGGCCATCCGTGAGGTGGCCACCGGTGGTTCCATGCTCGATCCCGCCATCGTGAACGCCCTGATGGCACCCATGACCTCTCAGGGCGGTCTCAACGCCGAGGAGCAGGCGCTGCTGGCCATGGTGGCGGAGGGCAAGCCCATCAAGGCCATCGCCGTGGTCAGTGCCACCACGCCCGCGGCAGCGGCGGAATCGATTGAGCGGCTGTTCAAGAAGCTCGCCGAAGGGGTGAGCACCGGGTCTGAGACGGCTTTGCGCCAATTGAGAATGCTGCACGAGGCGATCGTGACCCGAGAGGAACAGGGCGAGTCCTTGTCACGCCTGCTGCCCTCTGGCCTGGCTGAGAAGCTGCGTACCGACGGCCGCCGCATCGGGGAGACCGAGCGGTTGGTGGTGACCGTGCTGATGTCGGACATCCGGGGGTATTCAACCATCGCCGAGCATGCTGACCCCTCCCAGCTCGCCGGCCAGCTCAATACCCACCGGGGTGAGATGAACCGTGCCATTCTGGAGGCTGGGGGGACGGTCATGCAGTATGTCGGGGATGCCGTGATGGCGGTGTTCGGCGCGCCGGTCCCCTGCGAAAACCACGCCGATCGAGCATTGCGGGCGGCCATTGCCATGCACGCAGCGCAGGACAACGTGAACGAACGGTGGCGGGCAGAATCCCTGGCCGAGTTCGGGCTCGGCATCGGGTTGTCCACCGGTGAGGTGGCCGCCGCATTGCTCGGCTCGGAGGAACGGGTCGAATACACCGTGGTGGGCGACGCGGTGAACCTGACCCAGCGGCTGCAACAGTTCGGTCAACCGGGCCAGACCGTACTGTCCGAACCCACCTGGCTGGCGTTGTCCGCCCGGCCGGCGGTCTTCGAACAGTTGGACCCATCAATCGTCAAGGGACGCGACACGCCCGTGGTCGCCTTCCGTATCACCGGACAGGGGAATGGCCATGGCTGAGCGCGTGATCGAGGTCAGCGACGTCTACCGCACGTTCGAGCAGGAGCTGGCACCGGTGCGAGCGTTACGGGGCGCAGATCTTGTGCTTGAGCGGGGCGAGTTCGTGGCGGTGATGGGACCGTCTGGTTGCGGCAAGTCCACCATGCTCAACATCATCGCGGGGCTCGACAAGCCCGACGAGGGCGAAGTGAAGGTGGCCGGTCTGGATCTGACCGGGCTCGACGAGAACGGCCTGGCCCTGATGCGGCGCAAGCATGTCGGCATCGTTTTCCAGTTCTTCAACCTGCTCGAGGGTATGACGGTGCTCGAGAACGTCATGATGCCGGCGCTCATCGTCGGCAAGAAACGCAAGGTCGCGGAGGCACGAGCCAAGGATCTGCTCGACCTGCTCGGCATCGGCGACAAAGCCAAACAGGCCCCCAACGCGCTGTCGGGCGGTCAGCGGCAGCGTCTCGCCATCGCTCGGGCCATCGCCAACGAGCCGACCTTGATCCTGGCCGACGAACCGACCGGGGCGCTGGACAGCGAGGGCGGGGACGAGATCCTCGAGCTGTTCCGCCGTCTGCATCAGCAGGGCCAGACAATCCTGATGGTCACCCACGACCAGCCGGTGGCCGATGCTGCGCAACGCATCGTGCGCATGCGGGACGGCCGGGTGGTCGAGGACACGGTCCCCGCTCGGGTACCGGCCGTTTCGGCGAGCTGACGGTCCCAACCGGTATGTCTGGCATCGGTACCACGTTCCTGGCCGGGGTCGTGCTGGCATCGCTGTTGGGCGCGTCGTTCGGTGACCGTTTCGCTGCCACCCGCTCGATCGACGTGCTACGGGCCGAATGATGCACCTCGCACCCGTGTTTGTGTTCGCTCGTCGCCAGCTGCGCCGCCAGGCCTGGTCGCTGCTGGCCATTTTCGTGCTCACCGGTCTGTCGTGCACGTTCGTGTTCACGGCCATGACCGGAGCCCGCCGAACCGGCACCGCGTGGCCACGTTTCGCCGAGCAGACCGCTTCGCCCGACATCCTGGTGTCGGCGCCGCTGGAGGATGTCGACCGCGTCATCGCTGCCCTCGCCGCGCAACCCGGGGTGACGGCGACGTCGGCGTTCACCTGGTTTCCCGCTCGGCCCCAAGAAATGGCCGACGACGGGGGGTTCGTGCCGCTGCGGCCAGGTTTCGGGGAAGGTGTCCTCAACGCGCTGGTGATCGAGGGACGCCTGCCCGACCCCACCCGGGTCGAGGAGATCTCGATCAACGAGTCCATGCAGGAGATCAGCGGGCTGAACGTCGGGGAC
>JANPEN010000003.1:0-8119 GCA_031422955.1 Acidimicrobiia bacterium | reverse complement strand
CCGGGTTGGGACCAGCCGCGCTGGCCGCGCTGGACGCAGCCAGCCGGTGGGTCAACGTCGCCGCCGGCGAGGTGCTCGTGAGCGAGGGCGAGGCGGCCGACGCCGCCTACCTCGTGCTCGGCGGACGCTTTGCGGTGAGCGCCGGAGGCCGCCTGGTGGGCGAGCTCGGCCGGGGGGACCTTCTCGGTGAGATGGCATTGCTGGTCGACGAGCCTCGATCCGCCACCGTCACCGCCCGACGAGCGTGTGTGGTGGTACGCATAGACGGGCCGACCTTCACCCGCACGCTGGCCCTGTATCCGGATCTGCACCGCAGTCTCAGTGCCCAACTGGTGACCCGGTTGCGTCAGGCCAACCTTGGCCCGGCCCGCCGCAGCAACGGGCGCGTGCTCGCCGTGGTCACCGACGGAACAACGGCGACGGTGGATCTGCCCGCCCAGCTCGACGCCGCTTTCAGGCGGATCGGCCAGCGGAGCACCACGGTGGTCGTGCACGCCCATGGCCTGGTCGGCGCCGAACTCACCAGCGTGGAGTTGGAACATGACGTCGTCCTGCTCCTTCCCGACCCCGCCGACGGGGATGCGGTGGCGGCTGCGTGTGACCACGCCGATGGGGTGCTCGTGGTCGTGGACGCCACGCAGACACCACGATCCGCGGCGGAGTTACGCTTGCCGGCGCGGGTACCGCCCGTCGTGCTGGTGTTGGCCCACCCACTCGGGACCGCCTGCCCGCGTGGCACCCACCGTTGGTTGGCCCACGTCCACCCGGTCGCCCATCACCAGGTGCGCACCAGCGATAGGGCCCACGTCGAGAGGCTCGCCCGCCACCTCGCCGGCCATCCCATTGCTCTGGTGTTGAGCGGCGGGGGCGCCCGCGGCTTGGCCCACGTCGGCACCTATCGCGCCATGGTGGACCGCGGGGTTCCAATCGATGTCATCGCCGGGAGCAGTGCGGGCTCGATCTTTGCGGTGGCCATCGCCAGGGGTTGGGATCCCGACCGCCTCGAGCAGGAGAGCCGACGTTTGCTGATCGAGGGCGGCTCATTGGTGGACGCCACCCTGCCCATGGTGGCGTTGGCCTCGGGGAAACGCATCAACGAACGCATCCGTGCCGCCTTCGGCGACGACGACCTGCGGCTGGAGGACCTGTGGATTCCTACGGTTCTGGTATCGGCCAACCTGACCACGGCCGACGCCCACGAGCACCTGAGCGGGCTGGCTTGGCGGGCGGTGCGGGCCAGTGTGGCCATCCCCGGCGTGTTCCCGCCCATGTGCGAAGCGGAGGGGCTGCTGGTGGACGGCGGGCTGGTCGACAACCTGCCCGTGGCCCGCCTCCGGGCCCGTTATCCCGGTGCCATCATCGTCGCCTCGGACGCCGGGCGCCGGATCGAGTTCACCCCCGACGGGTTCCCCCCCGACGGGGAGATCTCCGGCTGGGCGGCCTGGCGGTTGCGACGCCGTTTCCGCCGGGAGCGCCCCATCCCCGGTGTCGTCGGGCTGCTGGGCCGGCTCACCGCGTTGGGCGGCGCCGGCGCACCGGTGGCCCGGGGCGACGTGCACATTGCCCACGAGCTGGCCGGTGTCAGCATGTTCGACTTCGCCCGCGGCACCACGACAATGGCGGCGGGCTACCGCCGGGCGTCCGAGGTGCTCGCCGCGCCCGACGGCCTGATCCTTGGTGCTCCCCGGGTCTCCGCCACGGTCCTCTCACCCAGGTGAAAATCTCGGACGCTCGACCGGGGCCAGCAGTAGTGTCACCCGCTACCTGACGAAACACACCGAGACATGTTGATGATGCGGAGGTCTTCAAGCGCGATCGCGTCGCACTGCTCGATCAGGTAGCGGGCAGTCTTGTGGTGGAAGTCGGAGCGCCGGTCCCTGGTCTTGCGGTGCACGGCGCCGACCTGGGCCTTCGCCTTACGCCGGTTGTTCGACCCGCGTTTCTTGCGGATGAGCACCTGTTGGGCGGCGGCCAGTTCGTCGGCCGCGACACGCACGAACCTCGGGTTGGCGATGATCTCACCGTCGCTGGTGGTGGCGAACCGGGCGACGCCAACATCGACACCGATCGCCCGGCCGGTTGGGTCGAGAGGCCTGGTTGGGACATCGTCGCAGGACAGAACCGCGAACCAGCGTCGGCCCTCACGGACCAACTGGATCGTCTTAACCCGACCCTCGACGGCCCGATGGGCGAGCACCTTCACCTGCCCGACGCCTTGCAGATACACCCGGCTGACGTCAGGTTTCCAGCGGCAACCGTCGCCGTCGCTCGGCCATTCCACCGAATCCCACCGGTCGACCGCTTTGAACCTCGGGTAGCCGGGCGTCTGGCCTGCCCTGCACCGCCGGTAGAACGCCTCGAACGCCTTGTTCAGCCGGCGGAGGGTGCCTGCTGCGACGAGAACGACCAGCGTCCCTGGTCGGCCACGTCGGCCCGGATGTCCTTCAACTGTGCGGACTGGTCCCCGTAGGAGATGCCTTCCCGGTTCCACGACCAACGGCCCCGCCGTTCTTCGAGAGCGCCGTTGTAGAGGCGCTGGTGGTCGCGGAGGCACAACGTCGCCCGGCTCGCCTGGCCAGTCGTCGGGTACAGCCGGAACTTGTAGGCCCGTCTCACGGTCGGCCTTTGGTCGGCTTGGTGGTTTGGTCCTCGATGTACCTTCGGATCGTCGCCTCCGACACCCGGCCGACGGACGCCACGAAGTACGACTTCGACCACAACGTGGGGAGCTGGCTCCGCAAGTGCCGGAACTCCGCGCGTAGGGCGTACGATGTCGACCCCTTCACCTGGTGCGCTATCCGAGCGGGTGATGTCTTCGGGTCGCAGCGGACGAACAGATGCACGTGATCGGGCATGATCTCCAACGCCTCGACCTCCCAGCCCTGCTCGGTGCACTTCTCGGCGATCAACTCGCGTAGGCGGTCCGCGACTGGCCCGGAGAGCACTCGCTTCCGGTACTTCGGGCACCAGACGATGTGGTACCCCAGCGAGTGCACGGCGCCAACGGTGCGGCGGTACTCGGAAAGAGAACCCACGCCGCCATTATACACACGTCATCCAGCTAATCGGCCGCTGAAGGCTGGACGCCGTCCAATTCCCCTGCCAGCCGAAGCAGGCAGTCCCCTCGGAGGATTTCGATGGGCGAGCACTTCCCCAGCAGGTGGCCAGCATGATCAAAGTCCTCGAAGCGGGCCGGCCACCCAGTCATGGTTCAGCCGGATAGCTCAGGGGCGGTGGGCGCCGAAGACCAGGGTCGAACAGGCGGACCAGAAGCCGCCCCAACCGTGGGCGACGGCAATGTCGACATCACCCACCTGTGCGGCGGCCTCGCCCCGAACCTGGCGGATGGACTCGAGCATGCACAACATGCCATACGCACCGGTATGGGCATAGCTCATGCCTCCGCCGTTGGTGTTCATGGGCAGCTTGCCGCCCGGCTCGGTGTGGCCCTCGGCGATGAAGGGCCCGGCTTCGCCCTGGGCCACGAAACCCAGACCTTCCAACCCGAAGATCGGGTTGTGGGCGAAGGCGTCGTAGATCATCAGATGGTCCACATCGCCGTGGCTGATGCCCGCCGACTCGAACGCGGCCTTGCCCGAGGTGCGGATGAACTCCGGATACAGCGGATCCCGCACCCCGGCCGGGCTGGCGATGCCGCCCTCCAGACCCCCGCCGCTACCGAGCAGGTACACCGGCGGCTTGGGGAAGTCTGCGGCACGCTCCGCTGAGGTGACCACCAAAGCGCCACCAGCATCGGACACCAGACAGCACATGTCTCGCCGGATCGGCCACGCCACCGGCGGGGAGTTCAACACGTCTTCAACGGTGAGGGGCTCGCGTCGGGTGGCCCGTGGGTTACGAGCGGCCCACTTTCGTTGGGCCACCGGTACGGCCGCCAACTGCTCCTCGGTCAACCCGAAATCACGCATGTAACGCACAACGGGTAAGGAGAACAGCGCGGCGGGCATGCCCGCCCCGTAGAGCAGATCGAACTGCTGGGAGATTCCGCCCTTGACGCCGAAGTCGCTGCTGTTGGTGAGATGGCGGGTGCTGCGGCCGGATTCCCCGTAGGTGATGAGCACAGTGTCGCAATAGCCGGCGTTGATGGCGGCGGCGGCGTTGCGCAACTGGAACATCCACGAGCAGCCGCCGACGACGGTGTTGTCGCACCACTTGGGGAAAATCCCGAGTTGGCGGGAGATGTCGGCGACCGGGAAGTAGCCGGTGGTGATGCCGTCGATGTCCTTGGCGGTCAGGCCCGCGTCTTCGAGGGCGTTGACGGCGCCGTCGAGGGCCAGACCGGTCGAGGACACGCCGGGCACGGTACCGATCTGGGTGGATTCGGCGGCACCGACGATGGCGATGTCGCCCCTGCGCATCATTTCGCGCTCCCCGCCGGCAGGAAAGCCAACACCTGGGCCTCTTCGAAGGGCGTGAAGGTTGCTTTCAGCGCCATGTCCAACACGAGAGCCTCCGGGGTCTGGGGGCAGCCGATGACGGTGCTGACCACCATCGGCCCTTCGGCGAGGGCGACCAGCGCCACCGACATCGGACCGTCCACGTTCCACAACTTCGAGGGCCGCGAATGGATGACGTAGCTGTACAGGGTGGCGTCACCGGAAGCGGTGAACCACTCGATGTCACGTGACGTGCACGAAGGACACACCGGCGAGGGCGGGAAGTACGCCCCGCCGCACGCACGACAACGGGGCAGGCGCAGCTCCCCGGCCCCCACCCCATCCCAGTAGGGCTGCGTCTCCGGTGTCGGCACCGGCACCAGCGGATGAGCCATGTTTACGTACCTCTCGAACGTCAGGACACGTCAGCACACGTCGCCGGCACAGTAGCGCCCCTGCGGGACCGGTTACGCCTTGTCTGATTGCCATGATGGTTGGATGTGGTTCGAGTCGCTGACGGGGTTTCGGGAGGACGCTGTATCGGACGTGGCGGCCCAGTTCGTCGTCGAGGGGGAGCACCTCACGTGGTGGCTTTGCCCGGAGGAATCGGGCAGACAGCAAGCCGTCAGGTGAACTGCCTTGGCGACCTCGCCGCCGCGCTGGGGTTTGACATCGAGATGCGCAACGGCTAGGCGGGGCTAGCCGATACAGGTGACTTACTTACCGCACCGATCCGAGCAATGGGCGCCCTTCGCCCGACTTGTCCTCGACGCTGCGTATGAAGACTGCTTCAGCGCCGCCGTGCTCAATGCCGCCAGAACCGGTAACCGCAGGATGTTCCTCACCCGCTTGACCGACCTCGATGTCGCCGTGCTCCGCTTTGGACGCGCTCAAACCTGATCTCCAGACGGGGACATGCCCAAGGCGCAGAGCGCAACGCCATGAGGTCGGCTGCTGGCCGTAGGCGACTGAAGCGGCGGGTCGGGGCAGGATTCGAACGCGCCGTCAGCGTCGAACGATGGTGGGAGCGGGCGGGTCAACCGGGTTGGGGAGACGCTCGAGAAGCTGGAACGGCGCGTCCGGCCAGCCGTCGCTGCCGGCCATGGACAGGTGGCGGTTCTCGATCCGCCAGCCTTCTTCCAACAGCACCAGGCGGTCCGCGTAACGACCCCAGGCTTCGATGCGAGTGCCAGCCACGGTGCTATGCCAGGCGTACACGTACGCGGTGGCGCTGGCCCGAGCCTCGCCCTCGAAGGCGATGCGCACGTTGGACAGGTGGTGGCTGGTGGCGGTGAACGCAGCCAGTGTCTTGGCGAACATGCGAACCAGGTTGTCTCGGCCCACCACCGCATGCTTTGGCCCCAGTTCGAAGGAACCCTCGGGAGCGAAGACCCGTGCCACCAGGGTTGCCGGATCGTTGCGATCGACGAACTCGCAGTAGTCCTGCAACGTCTCCGTTATCAGCCGCCGCTGTTCCAGCTCCCACACCACCCGTGTCGTGTCCATGGCCCAGACCTTAAGGCTCAGCAGAACAGAACGGGGCGAGACTGGCTCGGCGCCTACGCCCTCGGGATCCCTGGAGCCGCCACGACGTAGGATCACCCTCCGCACGGTGGGTCCGGGCCACCGAGCACAGCGCTCGGTCCACGGAACCAACCGGGCAGGGAGGTCGAGCGTGTCCGATGGGCAAGGGACGAACGGCGTGGTGCGGTTTCACGGGTGGCGAATTGTCTGGGGTGGCGCGCTCATCCAGACCCTGCACAGCGGCCTGGTGTTCAACGCCTTTTCGCTCATCGCCGCTCAGCTCCATACCGAGTTCGGCTGGTCCAACAGCACCCTGGGCGGGGCCTTCGCCCTCAACCGGGCCGAAAGTGGCCTGCTGGGCCCGGCCCAAGGCTGGATGACAGACCGTTGGGGTTCCAAGGTGGTGCTGCGCATCGGGGCCTTGATCATGGCGGTGGGCCTGGTCCTTTTCGCCACCCTCGACTCGATCGCGGAGTTTTACTTTTACTACCTGCTCGTCGCTCTCGGTTCCAGCCTGGCCGGGTTCCTGCCCATCACCGTGACGGTGGTGCATTGGTTCGAACGCAAGCGTTCCCGGGCCCTGGCCTACGCCCAGATGGGTTTCGCGGTGGGCGGAACGCTGGCCTTTTTGTTCGGGGTGCTGCTCGACGGGGTGGGCTGGCGCAAGGCATCGCTGATCTCCGCCGCCCTCACCTTGGCGGTGATCCTGCCGACCGCCAGCCTGTTTCATCGCCGCCCCGCCGACGTCGGCCAGTTCATCGACGGCATCGACCCCGACAACGTGCCCGAGGGCACCCCTGCCCCTTCGCCGCTGCAAACGCTGGTCCATTTCACCCCCCAAGAGGCCCTTCGCACCCGCGCTTTTTGGTTCATCTCCTTGGGCCACGCCTCGGCCCTGCTGGTAGTCGGGGCCTCCATGGCCCACCTGGCCATCTACCTCAAGGAGGAACTGGCCTTCACGGCGTTGCACCGTTCGGTGGTAGTAGGGGCCCTGCCGGCCATGATGGGCGTCGGTCAGATCGTGGGCGGCCTGCTCGGAGATCGCTTCGACAAGCGCAAGCTGGTCACCCTGGCCATGCTCGGCCATGGTCTGGGTTTGTTGCTGCTGGCCTTGGCCAACGGTCCGCTGCTGGTCTGGCTGTTCGTGTTGTTCCACGGCTTCGCGTGGGGGGTGCGGGGACCCATCCAATCCTCCATGCGGGCCGATTACTTCGGTGCCACCGACTTCGGCAAGATCATGGGCTATTCCTCCCTGATCGTGATGTTCGGCATGGTGATTGGCCCGATCCTGGCCGGAGTGCTGGCCGACGCGACCGGCAGCTTCACCCTCGGCTTCCTCATCCTGGCCGCGGCCGCCGCCAGCGGCAGCCTGTGGTTCTTCTTCGCCACCCCTCCCCCGGCGCCGATACGTGCCCCGCTGGCCACCCCGGCCACCCAAACCGACATGGCCGCCCCGGTCTGACCAAAGCGGGGCCGCCGCTCGAGGGCTCATCTCCGGTTCCTGGCCGCCGCCTACACTCGCTCTGCCATTGGGCGGGTGACGGGTCCCGCCGTGCAGGCAACGCCGAGGAGGAGACAACGCGTGGGTTGGTCAAAGCAGGCAGCCTTCGACGCGGCCGGGTCCGTGGCAGACACCGTGTTCGCCCACCGGGCCCAGGCCGAGGCAGGGTCCCGCATGGCCCCTGAGGTGCGTGAGGCCCTGGGCGGAGTGGGGCTGTTCGCCATGGCGGTACCGGCGGAGTACGGCGGCCGCCAGTCGCCCCTGCCCGACCTGGTCGCCGCCATTGAGGTCATCGGCGCGGCCGATCCTTCTGCCGCCTGGCACCTGTGCAACACCCTGGCCGCCCCCATGGCCGCCGCCCACCTCGCCCCCACCGCCCGAGACGAGGTGTTCTCTGGCGACCTGAACCGGCCGTTCTGCGTATCCAACAGCCCCGTCGGAACCGCCACACCCCAACCTGGGGGGTTCTCGTTGGACGGGGATTGGCCCTTTGTTACCGGTGTCCTGGAAGCGGAATGGGTGGCCCTCGCCGCCCAGCTCGCGCCGATGGAATCGACGGAGCCGATGAGCCCGCCTGCTATCGGCATCTTCCTGACCCGCACCGCCAACCTGCAGATCCATTCCACCTGGCCGGCGGCGGTGGCCATGAAAGGCACGGGCAGCAACGCGGTGAGCACCCATGAGCTGGTCGTGCCGG
>JANPEN010000002.1:0-1832 GCA_031422955.1 Acidimicrobiia bacterium | reverse complement strand
GGCGAACCGAACCCGGCTCGCCCCCCGCCCCGCACCCTTCAAAGATGAAACTGCCTAGCGGCAGGCCTGCGCCGCCGCGTCCCAATGGCAGTTGGCGGACTTGCCCGACAGCTCGATGACCTCACCCTGCACGATCCACTGCTGCTTGGCGGAGTCGTAGATAGACAGGTCAGAACCCTCCATGAAGTAGGCGTCCTTGTTGCCGTTCATGTTGATCTTGATCCCCTTCAGGTGCATCGGGCTGGTTCCCTCGAAAGCACGCTGAGCCAGGATGAAGTTGCTGCGGGTCAGCCCGCCAGGCAACTCACCGGCGATGATCAAGCTCTGGCTCAGGATCCAACCGGGATAGAAGCCCTGGCCCAAGGCGCCGGACAACTTGTAGTCCATGCCGTTGTCGGCGAGGAACTTGCGGCCCCAAGCGACGAACGGATCAGAAGAAAGGGCTTCGGCGTTGAAGTCCTTGAAACCGCCTCCGACGATGTACCAACCGTTGGAGGCCGAGCCGTCGCCGCCCACCTTGTCCTTACCGACTGAGCTGGCGCCCTTGCAGACCGAGGCCATGAACATGTACTTGACCTTGTCCTTCATGCCGTTGTTCGCAGCCTCAGTGATGATCTGCGGGCACTGGGTACCACCGCTCATGGTGATGAACACTTCAGGGTTCTTGGAGGCCAGGTTGGTCATCGGGTCCGTCACCGTGGGTGCGGTGATCTCAACCTTCTCGGTGACGAACTCGATCTTGGCCTTGTTGGGCGAGTTGGCCAGCACGGTTCTGAAGGCGGACTCATAGGTGGCACCGAAATCGCTGTTGGCGACGAAACCCGCCACGGTGGCCTTGCCATCGCCAGCGGTCAACTCGTCGATGTGCTCGTCGATGAAAGCACCCCACACCACCGCCTCGGTGTTGTAGGACAGCCACGAACCGGTGGTCCACGGGTGGTTCACTGGATCACCCCAAGCCGGGGAGCCGCCGGTCACCAGCGGGTGGGGCACGCAACGCTGGTTGATCTTGTCGTACACCTTCAGCCCCGACGGCGTGCCCACGGTCCAGATCGCGAAGACCTTGTCCGAGTCGAGCATCTCGTCCACCAGCGGGATGGTCCGGGCCACATCGTACCCGTCGTCCTTGAAGAAGTAGTTGACCTTTCGGGTCTTGCCGGTCGAGTCCTTGAACGAACCCTTGTCCGAGTGGTACTTGAACCAGGCGGCCACGGTCTTGGAATTGTTGCCAATGTCCGCCGCGACGCCGGACAGGGCCGTGGGCTGCCCGATCTTGATCTCGGTGTCCGTGAGGCCCTCGGTGTCACTCCAACCCGCAGCACATTTGGTCAGATCGACCGTGAAGCCTTCAGGGCCGGTGAGGGTCTTGCCATCAGCGGACTTGCCCCACTTGTTGGCTATGATGCGCTTGACCACCGCGGCCCGCTCGTCGGCCCACAGTTTTTCCCAATCCTCGATGCTGGCCGGTTCCTTGACCGCCGCGGTGGTGGCGGTGCCGCCCGTAGTGCTGGAGCTGGAGAGCGCTTCTTTCACCCCGCTCTGCACCTCTGCGCCGACGGTGCCCGCCGTTTCGGCCTGCTCGCCGGAGCCGCTGTCGCCGCCGCAGGCGGCAGCCACCAAGGCCATCGACGTCGCCGCGGCAGCCCACATGGTGTTTCGCCGATTGCTCTTCATGCTGTCCCCCTATCGACGGTGGCGGGCTGAGCCCTCACCATCCGGTTCGTTCCCCACTGTCGTGCTGTCGTCGTCGCCGAGCGACAGGAGGTCACCCCAGGCGTTTCGGGCCCGGACCGAGTCCCCGTGACAAGCGTCACGCGGCGACGCCCGCAAAG
>JANPEN010000001.1:0-4385 GCA_031422955.1 Acidimicrobiia bacterium | reverse complement strand
TCGATCGCGCGCTCTCACCGCAACGCGAAGACCGTCACGCATCTGTTGTCGAGTTCGCCGGCGGGACAAAAGCACGAAGGCCACGGGCCACAGTGCGTAGAACTGCTCCTCGAGCGAGAGAGACCAGAGGTGACCGAACATGGCGCCATCGGACAACCCGAAATAGCGGTCCAGGTTGGCGACGTACAACAACCCCGCGATGGCGCCCCGGAGGTCCGCGGCCGCGTGCTCGGGTCGGATCAACCACCCAACCACGATAAACACGGCCACGGTGACGTAGAGCGCAGGGAGGAGCCGAGCGGCACGGCGGCGGTAGAACGCCCCAAGACGGATCCGACCGTTGGCGGCGAGCTCGTCGATCAGCAACCGGGTGATGAGGTAGCCGCTGATGACGAAAAACAGGTTAACCCCGAGCCACCCGCCCGCCAGTCCCCACTTGTAATGAAACCCAACGGCAGCCGTGACGGCGATAGCGCGTTAGCCGTCTAGTCCTGGCTGATAGCCGAGGTTGCCCTCCACCCGCCCACCCCTCGCTACGTGGCTTTATCACCACGTAGCGTATAGGGGGTGACGCGCATGCCCTCGACCCGTTTTGGGTACGTCACCGAGTCAGGACCAGCGGGCCACAGGGCCCGCTTCAGTCCGGCTCAGCCCTTGCCGTGGCGCAGGAGCCGGCCGGAGTAGGTGTTGGTCATCTCGTCGTTTTCGATGGTCTGTTCACCGTTGACAAGGACAGCGTGGTAGCCCTTGGCCTTCTGGATCCGCCGCCATTCGCCACCGGGGAGATCGTGCACGACGTGGTTGGGGCCGACCTCAAGGTTGATGGGGTCATAGACCACAACATCGGCGGGGCCATCCACCCGCAGCAGGCCACGGTCCTGGAAGCCGGCCAGTTGGGCGGGCAGACCCGACAACCGGCGGTGGGCGTCCTCGTAGGTGATCCACTGGTTGTCACGCACCTGGTTGGTGAGCGTCTCGGTGGGATAGCGGCCGGCGGTGAGGAACTTGGTGTGCGCTCCGCCGTCGGACACGCCGAACAACATGTGGGGGTACTGCACGATCTCCCGCAAATAATCGGACTTTCCCTGGGGCGGTGAGACGAAGAACGCAGTCTGTAGTTTATCGGCAACGGCGATGTCCAAGATGGCGTCGACGGGATGCTTGCCTGTCATCTCCGCCACCTGGCCGATGGACATTTCCCGGTACTGCTCGGTTTCTGGTGATCGGGGACCGAGCACGGTGACTGATTCCAGCGGCGCGGTGGCGATACTGGGCAGCTTGTCCTTGAGGGCCTGGCGCCGCCCTGGGTCGCCCAGCTTGTACAGGCGCTCTTCGACGGTGCCGAGGGTGGCTTCCAACCACGCCGGGGAATCGTCGTAGAGGTTCCAGTCTTCGAAGGTGTAGGTGAACCCGGCGTCGGTGGTGGCCCCCTGGCCGTACACCGGAATACCCCGTTCCCGGCAGCGCTCCAGCCAGTCGATGCCACGACGGTGGATGTGGGGCTTGTCGGCAAAAGCCTGCACGACGTTGTGCAGCAACGGTCGGCCCGACAGCGAGGCGATCTCTTCCATGAACGCCATGTCATGGCGCACATCGGCGGTGGTGACGGTCATCTGCTGCACGCCCTGGTTGCGCTCGGCCAGCACCTTGGCGAACACCCGGCAGGTCTCGTCGTTCATCATGTCCGTCGGCATCGGCGTGCCGTCCCAGTCCCGCTGCAGCGCGGCAGGACCGGTGGGGGGCAGGCGCTGGGCGGACCAACCACAACCGCCCGCGTCCATGGCCTCGTGCAGCAGCTTGGCCAGCAGCGCGTGCTCATCGTCGGTGGGCATGCGTCCGGACTTGGAGTCCTGCAGGCCGAGCACCTTCACCAGCATGGGGCCGACCGGCACGTACGGCAGGATGTTGACGGCTTTGGCCGTGCGCTCGATGCTGTCGAGATACTGCGGGAAGCTGACCCAGTCCCAGGGCATGCCCTGCTTCATGGACTCGTAGGGAATGGCCTCGACCCGGGTCATGGACTTCATCGCGTACTCGCGTTCGTCGGGTTCGACGGGCGCGAAGCCGAAACCGCAGTTGCCGATGGCGATGGAGGTGACACCGTGCCAGCCCGAGAGCGTGCAGTAGGGGTCCCAGAAGATCTGCGCGTCGTAGTGGGTGTGCAGATCAATGAAGCCCGGGGCAACGTGCATGCCACGGGCGTCGATCACCCTGGCGGCATCGTTGGCGTCCACCCGCCCAATGGCGCTGATCTTGCTCCCGGTGATGGCGACGTCGCCCCGCAGGCGCGGCGCACCGGTACCATCGAAGATGAGCCCGTCCTTGATCACCAGGTCGTAGCTCTGGCCGCTTGCCATGGGGAACCCCTTGCTCTGCGTTTTGCGGGCGCGTTCGAAACGGGCCCGTGCGCGGCGGAGTCTACTCGCCTGGCCACTGATCATCCGCAGGTGGGACTGCCGTTTCTGTAGGGTGACGCCGTTGCGTACTGGAGGATGAGACCATGACCGAGCTCGGGTATCTCAGTGTCGACGCCGACAACCACTACTACGAGCCGGTGGACTGCTTCACCCGCCATATGGATCGCGACAAGATGCGCTTCGCCTTCCAGCTGGCCATGGTCGACGGTGCCGAGCAGACCGTGGTGGACGGGAGGCCCGTGGAGACGTTCATCCCCGGCGGCTTCATGCGGGGCAACATCGCCAAGGCCGGTTCCTTACGCGAGATGATGCGCAATATCAAGAAGGCGGGGATGCTCGATGAGACCAATCCGGTCGTCGGGCCACCCGAGCGGGCCTGGTTCGAACGTGAGGAACGCCTGGCCCTCATGGACCGTCAGGGGATCAGCGCCACGTTGTTGTTCCCGAGCACGGGGGTCTGTGTCGAACCCAGCTTCGGGGGCGATGCCACCGTGTTGTACGCCAACTATCGGGCCTTCAACCGATGGTTGGCGCAGGACTGGGGCCTCGGTGCGGACGGTCGGCTCTATGGCACGCCGCTGCTCAGCCTGCTCGACGTTGACCAGGCGGTGGCCGAGTTGGAGTGGGCGTTGGATCATGGCTGTCGGGCCTTCAACCTCAGCGCCGGTCCGGTCTATGGCCGTTCTCCCGCGGACCCCCATTTCGACCCGTTCTGGGCCCGGGTGAACGAGGCGAAAGTGATCTGCGCCATCCACGTCGGTGACGCCGGCTACAACGCCCGGGAGGCCGCCTTCTGGGGAGAGGACCCGACCCCCGGCGCCCACAGCCAGTCCGCCTTCCAGTGGACCCATTGTTTCGGTGATCGGCCGGTGATGGAGACGATCTCGGCGCTGATCTACGGCAACCTGTTCGGTCGTTTCCCCAACGTCAAGGTGGCGAGCATCGAGAATGGCTCGTTGTTCGTCGATTACCTCCTGCGGGTTATGGACAAGATGGTCGGCATGGGACGGGGCGGCCCGTGGCCCGGCGGCCGGCTCACCGCCAAGCCGAGCGAGCTCTTCCGCCAGCATGTGTACGTGTCCCCCTTCCACGAGGAAGACATCCGTGCTCTGGCCGACCTGATCGGCGCCGAGCGGGTCCTGTTCGGTTCGGACTACCCCCACCCCGAAGGACTGGCCGAGCCCAACGACTTCGTGGCTGGTTTGTCCGGTATGTCGGCGGGGGACATCGAGCGGATCATGCGCTCGAACCTGGCCGAGCTACTCGCCGGCTGAAACCGGGGCGTTCATCCCACACATCTGGAACCCGCTTCCGCGTATGCGGCCGCGTAGCGAAGGATCTCGCCGTGTGGAACCGGTGTGCGGGCGTAGGCCGGCACTACGCCTCCAGGCAGCGGTCGCCCAGGAACTGGCGGATCGGTTGATCTCGACTGACGACCACGAGATCGAGCCGTTCGGCCTGGGCGACGATCATGCGGTCGAAGGGATCGCGATGCGACCAAGCCAGGGATCCCGCGGCGATCCCATCGTGGACTCCGATGCCGAGCACGTGCACGCCATCCTGGACTAACACGGCCACCAGCCGAGCCACATCTACGGTGACCTTCCCACTGCGAACCTTGATGGCCAACTCCCACGCCGAGGCGGCGGTGAACCAGACCGCATTGGCACCGTCGGCAATGGCGGCTGCGGCGGGCGCGGAAAGTTGAGCGGGATCCTGAGCCCACCACAGGGCTGCGTGCGTGTCGAGGAGGAGTTGCAACCGAGCCTGCCGGGTGGCTCAGAGACCGAAGTCGTGGGCGAGTTCGTCGTCGGGATGCCACCACTCGGGATCGGTGACGACGATCTCGCCGCGCAGGAACCCGCCGACGCGGGTACGGAGGGGGCCGATCTTGGCCACTGGCTCGCCGTTGCGGGTGATGATGATCTCCTCGCCGGCCTCGGCGCGGCGAAGCAGATCGGACAACCC